>NZ_JBEPEL010000036.1:0-65219 GCF_040300825.1 Streptomyces sp. NPDC000229 | reverse complement strand
GGGGGGGCATCACTGCCCTGTGGGTCACCTGCGCCGTTATCTCTGATCACTCGGTCTCTTATTTGGATTGGCTCCCGCGCCTCCCTAGGTTCGTAACCGGTATCCGGTTCGACGGGCCCCGGTAAGATCATTGCTTCACCGGCTCCGACGAGGGAGGTTGATGAATATGGCCCGCCAGGCGCTTCATCAGCATGCCCGAGTCCGGGTCGGCGCACGGCGACAGCCGAGGGGCGCGTGACCCGGTCACCTCACTTGACCAGGAGTGTCGCGTGTCTTCTTCCTTCCCCACCGATCTGATCACCGACCGCCTCGTGCTGCGGACGTGGTCCCCCGGTGAACTCACCGCCGTTCTCGGCGATTCCCGTCCGCCGCACTGGGCGGAGGACTTCCCCGCCGAGGGCGACCGCGTGATCGCGGGCTTCATCGGCGAGCATCCCGGGAGCCTCGGCGCCTACGGCCAGCGCCAGATCATCGAGCGGACCGGCGGCCTGGTCGTCGGCTCGATCGGCCTGTTCCGGCCGCCGGCCGACGGCGCCCTGGAGGTCGGGTACGGCGTCGTCCCCTCCCGCCGCGGCCGGGGCTACGCCTCCGAGGCCACCCGGGCGATGGCGGCGCACGGTCTGTCCGCTCCGGGCGTGCACACGGTGTGCGCGACGGTCGAGTTGTCCAACCCGGCGTCGGTCCGCGTGCTGGAGAAGGCGGGGCTGGAGCGCTGGAGCGAGGACGGGACGACGGCCCGCTTCCGCGTCAGGGCTGCCACCTCCACTCGGTGATCTCCACCGGGTCGACCCCGGTGCGGCGCACCTCCGCGCGGATCCGGTCGCGGCGGTGGGCGTAGGCGGCGGCCAGGTCGCCGGTGACGGCCGGGCGGCCGCGCAGGTGGCCGAGCGCGGTGATGGCGAGGTCGTGCCGGGAGACGCCGTTGCTCGCCAGGAGGTCGTACGGCGTGGTCGTGGTGCCCTCCTCGACGTACCCGCGGACGTGGAAGCGGTCCGGGCGGGGCCGGCCGTGCAGCAGTTGATGCACGGCCGCCGGGTAGCCGTGGAAGTCGAACACCACGTGCGTGTCGGTGCCGAACAGGTCCCGGAAGTCGGCGTCCGCCATGCCGTGCGGGTGACGGTCCGGCGGGGCGAGCACGCACAGGTCCACGACGTTGACGACCCGGACGCGTGTGTCCGGCAGGTCGCGGCGCAGCAGGTCGGCGGCGGCGAGCGTCTCCACCGTCGGGATGCCGCCCGCGCAGGCGAGGATCACCTCCGGGTCCTCGCCGTCGTTGGTGGACGCCCAGCGCCAGGTGGAGGCGCCCGCCGCGCAGTGCCGGCGGGCGTCCTCCAGGCCGAGCCACTGGGCGGCGGTGTGCTTGCCCGCCACGACCAGGTTGATCCTGCCGGTGTCGGCGAGCAGCCGCTCCATGGTGACCAGGAGGGTGTTGGCGTCGGGCGGGAGGTGGACGCCGGTCACGGTGCTCTTCTTGGTGAGCAGGTTGTTGATGAAGCCGGGTCCCTGGTGGCTGTAGCCGTTGTGCTCCTGGCGCCACCCTTCGCTGGTCAGCAGGTACGTGAGGCTGCTGACGGGGGCGCGCCACGGGACCTCGTGGGACGTCTTCAGCCACTTGGCGTACTGGTTGAGCATGCTGTCGACGACGGAGGCGAACGCCTCGTACGTCGGGAACAGGCCGTGGCGGCCGGTCTGGAGCCAGCCCTGGAGCCAGCCCTGGCAGTTGTGCTCGGAGAGCACCTCCATGACGCGCCCGTCGCGGGCCAGGTCCTCGGCGTACTCCTCCACGGGCCAGGCGTAGGCGCGTCCGGTCGCGCCCAGGACGCTGTCGAGCTTGTTGGAGGCGAGTTCGTCCGGTGACATGACGCGGAAGTCCCGGCTGGTCTCCGTCCGGTGCATGATCTCCGTCAGCCAGGCGGCCAGCACCCGGTTGGGGCTCGCGGAGGCCGTGCCGGGTCCCGCGCTCACGTCGACGGCGTACGGTTCGAGCGGCGGCAGGTCCAGGGGGCGGCGCAGGCGGCCCCCGTCACCGGCGCGGTTCATGCCGATGCGCCGCTCGCCCTCGGGGCAGGCGGCGAGGACGTGCGGGCGGGGGCGGCCGTCCTCGTCGAACAGCTCGTCCGGCCGGTACGACCGCAGCCACGCCTCCAGGGCCTTGAACTGCTCGTCGTCCTCGTGGACGCGGGCGAGCGGGACCTGATGGGCGTGGAAGGTGCCCTCGATACGGCGGCCGCCCACCTCGTACGGGGCGCCCTGGCCCTTGAGGCTGCGCAGTACGAGCATCGGCCAGGCGGGCCGCTCGGGCGGGTCGCCGTCCCGGGCGCGGCGCTGGATGTCCGTGATGGCCGTGTGGGCGTCGCGTACGGCGTCGACCACCACGTCGGGGTCGGTAGTCGCGTCGACGATCCGGGGGTCCCAGCCGTAGCCGCGGAACAGCGCGGTCAGCTCGTCGTCGGTCATGGTGGCGAACAGCGTCGGGGAGGAGATCTTGTAGCCGTTCAGGTGGAGGACCGGCAGGACCGCGCCGCCGGTGACGGGGTCGAGGAACTTGGTGGAGTGCCATGCGCCGGCGGTCGGGCCGGTCTCTGCCTCGCCGTCCCCGACGATGCAGGCCACCAGCCGGTCGGGGGCGTCGAACGCGGCACCGAAGGCGGTGGCCAGGGCGTAGCCGAGTTCGCCGCCCTCGTGAATGGTGCCGGGGACGGCCGGGGAGAGGTGGCTGGGGAAGCCGTCGGGGGCGCAGTAGCGGCGGGCGAGTTCCCTCAGGCCGCTCTCGGTGCGGCCGAGGGCGGGGTCGTAGTGCTCATGGGTGCCCTCCAGCCACAGATGGGCGTGGTTGGCGGGGGCGCCGTGGCCGGGGCCGGTGACCAGCAGCACGTCGGTGCCGCGCTCCCTGATGAGCGCGTTGAGCGCCGCGTACACCATGGTGATGCCGGGGCAGGAGCCCCAGTGGCCGAGCAGCCGTGGCTTGAGGTGTTCACGGCGCAGCGGCTCACGCAGCAGGACGTTGTCCCGGAGGAAGATCAGGGTGGCGGCGATGTAGTCGGCGGCGCGCCGGTACGCCCCGGTTCCGTGGGTGTCCTGCTCCATCAAGCACCTTCCCTTGTCCGCGGTGGGCTGCCCGTTCTCCCGGTACCCCGTCCCGCGGGTCCATGTGCGGGTGTGTACGCCGGTCGGCCCTGGTTCCGGTCGCCCGGCGCGGCGGCCGGGGGCGCGGGACAAGCCGAGCGGGTGGGGTACTCGTGCCCGGGGCCGGCGGGGTCCCCGGGCACATGACGGAAGCGAGGCAGCACGATGCGTTTCCAGGACCGCAGGGAGGCCGGTCGTGAGCTGGCCGCCCGTCTTGTGGAGCGGCAGCGGCAGGGCACGCTGGACGACCCCGTCGTGCTGGCGCTGCCGCGTGGGGGCGTGCCGGTGGCCGACGAGATCGCCGGGGCGCTGCACGCGCCCCTGGACGTCCTCGTCGTCCGCAAGATCGGCGCGCCGTACAACCCGGAGGTCGGGATCGGGGCGCTCGTCGGCGACCAGCCGCCGATCTTCGACGAGCGGGCGCTCGCGGTGCTCGATCTGACGCCGGAGCGGCTGAGCGTCCAGGTCGACGCCGAACGGGCGGAGTTGCGCCGCCGGGAGGAGCTGTACCGTGGCGGCCGGCCGGCCCCCGTGCTCGGTGGGCGGACGGTCGTGGTCGTCGACGACGGGCTGGCCACCGGTGTCACCGCACGTGCCGCGCTGCGTGCCGTACGCGCCGCCGCCCCGGCTCATCTGCTGCTGGCCGTGCCGGTGTGTTCCCGCCAGGCGACCGCGGCGCTGCGCGGGGAGGCGGACGAGATCCTGTACGTGTACCAGCCGCCGTACTTCGAGGCCGTGGGGCAGTGGTACGACGACTTCGCCCAGCTCACCGACGACGAGGTGGTCCGGACGCTGAGCGCCGCGCACGGCGGCTGACGCCTGACGGCCGACGGCTCTCAGGCGTGGCCCTCGCCCCGTTCGTCGGGCCCGCCGGGCGGGGACGCGATGCCGCGGCCGGGTTCGACGACGTCCCGGCGGCCGCCGGTGTGTGCCTTCTCCAGGCCGGCGATGTCCGGGTGGTGCAGGTCGAAGGCGGGCGACTCGGACCGGATGCGGGGCAGCGTCGTGAAGTTGTGGCGGGGCGGCGGGCAGGAGGTGGCCCACTCCAGGGAGCGGCCGTAGCCCCACGGGTCGTCCACGTCGACGCGCTTGCCGTGCCTGGCGGTCTTCCAGACGTTGTAGAGGAACGGCAGGGTCGACAGGCCGAGCAGGAAGGAGCCGAGTGACGACAGGGTGTTGAGGGCGGTGAATCCGTCGGCGGCGAGGTAGTCGGCGTACCGGCGGGGCATGCCTTCGGCGCCCAGCCAGTGCTGGACGAGGAACGTCAGGTGGAAGCCGACGAGCAGGGTCCAGAAATGGATCTTCCCGAGGCGTTCGTCGAGCATGGTGCCGGTCATCTTGGGCCACCAGAAATGGAATCCGGCGAACATCGCGAAGACGATGGTGCCGAAGAGGACGTAATGGAAGTGGCCGATGACGAAATACGAGTCGGTGACGTGGAAATCCATCGGGGGCGAGGCCAGGATGACGCCGGTGAGGCCACCGAAGAGGAAGGTGACGAGGAAGCCGATCGCCCAGAGCATCGGGGTCTCGAAGCTGATGGACCCTCGCCACAAGGTGCCGATCCAGTTGAAGAACTTCACGCCGGTCGGTACGGCGATGAGGAAGCTCATGAAGGAGAAGAACGGCAGGAGGACCGCTCCGGTGGCGAACATGTGGTGCGCCCACACCACGACGGACAGGCCGGTGATGGCGATGGTGGCGCCGATGAGCCCGATGTAGCCGAAGAGCGGTTTGCGGGAGAAGACGGGGAGGATTTCGGTCACCACCCCGAAGAACGGGAGCGCCAGGATGTACACCTCGGGGTGGCCGAAGAACCAGAAGAGGTGCTGCCACAGGAGGGCTCCGCCGTTCGTGGGGTCGAAGATGTGGGAGCCGAAGCGGCGGTCGGACTCCAGGCAGAGGAGCGCGGCGGCGAGCACCGGGAAGGCCAGCAGCACCAGGACGGAGGTGAGCAGGACGTTCCAGGTGAAGATGGGCATGCGGAACATCGTCATACCGGGTGCGCGCATACCGATGATGGTGGTGATGAAGTTGACCGCGCCGAGGATCGTGCCGAATCCGGAGAGCGCGAGCCCCATGATCCACAGGTCGGCGCCGATGCTCGGGGAGCGCTCCTCCCGGTTGAGGGGCGCGTAGGCCGTCCAGCCGAAGTCGGCGCTTCCGTCGGGCGTCAGCAGGCTGCCGATGACGATGAGGCCCCCGAAGAGGAACAGCCAGTACGAGAACATGTTGAGCCGCGGGAACGCGACATCCGGGGAGCCGATCTGCAAGGGCATGACGGCGTTGGCGAATCCGGCGAAGGTGGGTGTGGCGAACAGCAGCAGCATCACGGTCCCGTGCAGCGTGAATGCCTGGTTGTACTGCTCGTTGGAGATCAACTGCAAGCCGGGGCGGGCGAGTTCGGCGCGCATCAGTAGCGCGAGTGCGCCGGCGAAGAGGAAGAACGCGAACGACGTGACCAGATAGAGGTGCCCGATCTTCTTGTGATCCGTCGTGGTCAGCCATTCCACCACGACACGGCCCGGGCCGCGTCCCGCCACCGGTACCGGGGCGACCGGCTCCGTCGTTGTCACCATACGAATCCTCGTCAACGCACACGCACGGGCAGGACGCGCGGCAGAGAACCCCCTTACCGCCCTCCGAAACGCTACGCAGTCGCGCCCCCGCGCCGCCTGTTTTGCACCCGTACAGCGCTGGATACGTCACCCGTATTGGCCAGTGCGCGCCGGAGTCCCGCGCATTGACAGCCGTCCCTCCCGCCCCGACACTCGTCGCACCCAGGCCGGTGAACAGAGTTTCACCAGGCGAACACCATGCGCTCCAGGGGCTGCTGATGACGTCACCGCCGCACACCTTCCGCACGGTCTCCCCGGTCCTCGCCCTGTGCTGGCTGGCCGTCTTCTTCGACGGGATGGACGTCACCATCTACGGCGCCGTCATGCCGCACATGCTGGACGATCCCGGGCTGGGGCTGACGCCGTCGAGCGCCGGCACGATAGGCAGCTGGACGACGTTCGGCATGCTCATCGGGGCCCTCGCCGCCGGGAACATCACGGACTGGTTGGGCCGCAGGCCCCTGCTGGTCGCCAGCATCACGCTGTTCTCGTTCGGATCGGCCCTGTGCGCCCTCGCCGGGAGCCCGGCGTTCTTCGGGGCGGGGCGGTTCGTCGCGGGCCTCGGGCTGGGCGGGCTGATGCCGTTGTGCCTGGCCATGGTGATGGAGTTCGCACCGCCGCGCCGGGCCGCCCTGACGACGGGTCTGCTGATGACCTCGTACCACGTGGGAGGCATGGCCGCGACCGGTCTCGGGCTGACGGTGGCGCCGGCCGCCGGGTGGCGGTGGGTGTTCTGGGCGGGCGCGCTGCCGGCCGTCATCGCCGTACCGCTGCTGCTGAAGCTGCTGCCCGAGTCGCCCGGCGTGCTGCTGGCACGCGGTGAGCGGGAGCGGGCGGACGCGGTCGCCGACCGGTACGGTCTGCCCCGGCCCACGCCCGTCGAGGCCCCCGCCGCCGGGGCCAGGGGCCGGCTGGACACCGTGCGGAAGCTGTTCGCCCCCGGGTCGCGGTGGGCGACGCCGCTGCTGTGGCTGGCCTCCTTCTCGGGACTGCTGCTGGTGTACGGGGTGTCCACCTGGCTGCCGCAGATGATGCGTGCGAGCGGTTACGACCTCGGCTCCTCGGTGAGCTTCCTGCTGGTCATCAACGCGGGCGGCATCGTCGGCCTGCTCATCGCCGGACGCACGGCCGACCGGTTCGGCGCGGTGCGCGTCTCGGCGATCTGGTTCGTGCTGACCGCGGCCGGGGCGCTGCTGCTGAAGTCGCAGCTGCCGCTCGGGTGGACGTACGTGGTGGTGGCGTGCACCGGCGTGGTGCTGTTCAGCGCGCAGGTCATGGTGTACGCGGCCACCGACACGCTCTACCGCGACAGCGAGCGTGCCGCGGGTCTCGGCTGGGTCGCCGGGGTGGGCCGCATCGGCGCGGTGTTCGGCCCGTGGTTGGGCGGGGCGCTGGCCGCGAGCGGCCACGACAGCTGGGGGTTCACCGCCTTCGCGCTGGCCGGCCTGCTGGGCGCCGCCGCCATCGCGTGCGTACCGCTCGCCGTACGCGCGGACCGGGGGCGTCAGCCCGCGGCGGCGATGGGCAAGCCGGTGTAGTTGGAGGCGAGTTCGGCGGCGGCGTGCGGCGAGGAGACGATCCGGTCGAGCTGGGCGAGCTGGAGGCGGGTGTCGAACGGTGTCTGGGCCGGGTCGGTGTGCAGGGTCGTCGTCATGAACCACGAGAAGTGCTCGGCCCGCCACACCCGGCGCAGACACGTGTCGGAGTACGCCTCCAGCAGTTCCTCCGAGCCCGTGGCCTGCCGGTGGGCCAGCGCGCGGGCGAGCACCACCACGTCGGCGACGGCGAGGTTGAGGCCCTTGGCGCCGGTGGGCGGCACGATGTGCGCGGCGTCCCCGGCGAGGAAGAGCCGTCCGTGCCGCATCGGCTCGGTGACCCAACTGCGCATCGGCAGCACCGACTTCTGGGTGACCGGACCGCGCTTCAGCCGCCAGTCGGGCTCGGCGTCGAGGGCGAAGCGGGCGTCCAGCTCGTCCCACACGCGCTCGTCGGGCCAGTCGGCGGGGTCGGTACCGTTCGGCACCTGGAGGTAGAGGCGGCTGACGGTCGGCGTGCGCATGCTGGCGAGGGCGAACCCGCGCTCCGAGTGTGCGTAGATCAACTCGTCGTGGACGGGCGGCGCTTCGGCGAGGATGCCGAGCCAGGAGTACGGGTAGGTCCGCTCGTACGTCGTCCGCACCGCCTCGGGCACGGCGGCGCGGGCGATGCCGTGGAAACCGTCGCAGCCGATGACGTAGTCGCAGGTGAGGGTCTGCTCCCGGCCCTCGTGGGTGTACCTGATCCGGGGCCGTGTGCTGTCGGCGCTCTCGACGGCGTGGACCTTCGCGCCGAAGAACAGGGGGCCGCCGTCGTCGAGTTGGAGGGCGATCAGGTCCTTGACGACTTCCGTCTGGGCGTACACCGTCACCTTCCGGCCCCCCGTGCGGGACGGGAAGTCGAGACGGTGGGCGCGCCCGTCGAAGCGCAGTTCGATGCCGTCGTGGACCAGGCCCTCGCGGTCGAGCCGGGCGCCGGCGCCGACGTCGCGCAGGATGTCGACGGTGGCTTGCTCCAGGATGCCCGCACGCTGGCGCCGCTCGACGTAGGAGCGGTCACGGCTCTCCAGGACGACACTGTCGACGCCCGCGCGGTGGAGCAGCCGGGCGAGCAGCAGTCCGGCCGGGCCGCCGCCGATGATCCCGACGGTGGTGTGCATGCGCTCTCCTGTTCGTCCAGTGAAGTAAACTTCACACAACTGGGTGGGGTGAGTGTGCGCCCGGTGCCCGACCCTGTCAACGCCCGCCCCGGCCCGAGCGACGGAGATCCCATGCCTGCCATCCACCCCGTGGACACACCGCCCGAGGCCGTCGCCCCCCTCATGCGGGGCATCACCGTCCTGCGCGCGCTCACCGACGCCGCCGGGACGCTGAGCCTGAGCGAACTGGAACGGGCCACCGGCCTCGCCCGCGCCACCGTCGACCGGGTCACCGCCACCCTCGCCCGCATGGGGTACGTCCGCCTCGACGGCCGTGACGCCACCCTCGCCCCGCGCCTGATGGAACTCGGCAACGCCTACCTGGCCGCGATCCGCCTCCCCGACCTGCTCGGCGCCCGCGCCGACGCCCTCGCCGACGAGCTGGACGAGTCGGTGTCCCTCGCGGTCGCCGACCGGGACGGCATCCGTTTCATCCACCAGGCGACCCGGCGCCGCGCCATGTCGCTGAGCTTCCGCATCGGCGACCTGCTGCCCGCCGAACGCACCGGCCCCGGGCCGCTCTTCGCCGCCGGCTGGACGGACGAGGAGTGGACGCGGTGGCGTGAGTGGCGCGCCGCCGACCCCGACGAGCGCCGCTTCCCCGCCGTACCCCCGCGTGCCCGGCCCCACGAGGACGACTTCGAGCAGCGGGCGGGCGAGGCGCGAACGCGCGGCTGGGCGCTCGACGACCAGCGCATCGAGCCGGGCCTGGTCGCCCTCGCCGTACCGGTCCACGCGCCCGACGGGCGGGTGGCGTGCGCGGTGAGCGTGGTGAGCCACACCAGCCGGCACACCGCCACGTCGCTGCGGGAAGCGGCGCTCCCCCGGCTGCGCGCGGCCGTGCGGGAGATGGAGCGGGAGCTGAGTAAGGCGCGGCCGCCCGCCCCGGCGCCCACGCCCGCCGGGCTCGCCGCCTGGACCGGGGCGTCCAAGCAGGAACTTGGCCGGGACTTCATCGAGTCGCTGGCCCGCGGGCTGACCGTGCTGACCGCGTTCGGCGAGGGGCGGGACGCCCTGACGCTCACCGCGGTCGCCGAGGCGACGGGCCTGGCCCGCGCCACCGCGCGGCGCGCCCTGATCACGCTGGAGCACCTCGGATACCTCAGCGCGCACGACCGGACCTTCCGGCTGACCCCGCGCGTCCTGGACCTCGGGTATCCCCCGCTGTCCCGTGTCACCCTGTCCGCCATCGCGGCGCCCCACCTGGCGGCGCTCGCCACCCGGGTGCTCGACTCGGCGTCGCTGGCCGTGCTCGCGGGCGACGACATCCAGTACACCGCCCGGGTCGCGACCAGCCGCATCATGAGCGTCAACATCACCGTCGGCACGCGCTTCCCCGCGTACGCCACCTCCATGGGCCGGGTGATGCTGGCGGCGCTCCCCCCGGCCGAGCGCGCCGGGCGGCTGGCCCACGCCGACCTGCGCCCGCTCACCCCGCACACCGTCACCGAGCCCACCCGGCTCGCCGAGATCCTGGACTCGGTCGCCCGCACCGGGTACGCCCTGGTCGACGAGGAACTGGAGGAGGGGCTGCGCTCCCTCGCCGTACCGGTCCGCGACCGCGCCGGGACGGTCGTCGCGGCGGTCAACGTGGCCATGCACAGCGTCCGCCGCACCGTCGCGCAGTGCCTGGACGAGCTGCTGCCGGAGCTGCGGTCGACGGCGGACCGCATCGAGGCGGACCTGGCGGTCGCGGGCCGCTTCGCCCGCGTCGCGACGGGGTGATCAGAAGACGGACAGCCCCGTGAGCGCCGTGAAGACGGCCCCCTCAGCGCCGTAAGGCGGTCCGGCGCGGCCGCGCCCGCCAGGTCGGGGCGTCCACGGCTACGACAGGGCCGGCAGCACCCGGTCGGGGGTCAGCGGCAGCTCGCGGAAACGGACGCCGGTGGCGTGGTGAAGGGCATTGCCGATGGCGGCCGGGGTGCCGACGATGCCGATCTCGCCGATGCCCTTGCTGCCCATCGGGTTGAGGTGGGGGTCGTCCTCGTCGACCCAGTGGGCGTCGATGTCCGGCACGTCGGCATGGCTCGGTACGTGGTAGGAGGCGAAGTCCCGCTCGGCGAAGTCACCGAAGGCGGGGTCCAGGGTGCTGTGCTCGGTGAGGGCCATGCCCAGCCCCATGGTCATGCCGCCGATGAACTGGGAGCGGGCCGTGCGCGGGTTGAGGATCCGCCCGGCGGCGTACACGCCGAGCAGTCGCCGCACCCGCACCTCCCCGGTGCCCGTGTCGACCTGGACCTCGGCGAAGTGGGCGCCGAAGGCGTGCCGGGCGAACGGCGGGGTCTCCTCGGTCTCCTCGGTGGTGTCGGCGGTGACGGCCAGGCCCTCGGCGGGCAGCGGTCCCACGTGCCGGGCCAGCCGCTCGGTGAGAGCGGTGCAGGCCCGGTGCACGGCCCAGCCCCAGGACGCGGTGCCGGACGAACCGCCGGCGAGGGGGGCGCGCGGCAGGCGGGTGCTGCCGATGCCGATCGTCACGGAGTCGAGGGCGACACCCAGCGTGTCGGCGGCGATCTGGGCGAGGACGGTCCGGGCGCCGGTGCCGATGTCGGTGGCGTTGACGCGGACGTCGTAGCCGCCGTCGTGGAGCGCGGTGACGGTGGCGGTGGACGGGGAGACGAGCACGGGGTAGGTGGCGGCGGCGACTCCCGTGCCGGTGAGGAGGTTGCCCTCGCGGCGCACGCCGGGGCGCGGGTCGCGGTCGGACCAGCCGAACCGGCGGGCGCCCTCGCGGAGGCACGCGACGAGGTTGCGGCTGCTGAAGGGCAGGCCGCTGTCCGGTTCGGTGGCGGGCTCGTTGCGTACGCGCAGCTCGACGGGGTCGAGGCCGAGGGCGCCGGCGAGCTCGTCCATGGCCGACTCCAGCGCGTACATGCCGGGCGCCTCGCCGGGGGCGCGCATCCAGGAGGGGCTCGGGACGTCGAGGGGGACGACGCGGTGGTCGGTGAGGCTGTGCGGCGAGGCGTACATGACGCGTGCCGGGACGGCGCCCTGCTCGACGAACTCCTTGATGCGGGAGGTGTGGGTGGTGACCTCGTGGCCGACGCTGATGAGGGTGCCGTCACGCTCGGCGCCGAGCCGGACGCGCTGGATGGTCGGCGCGCGGTGTCCGACGACGGCCGCGAGGTGGCCCCGGGGCAGGGCGAGTTTCACCGGGCGGCCGGTGTGGCGGGCGGCCATCGCGGCGAGCACCACGTGCGGCCGGGGCGTGCCCTTGGAGCCGAACCCGCCGCCCACGTGCTCGGAGACCACCGTGACCCGGTCCTTGGGGAGGCGGAAGAGGGCGGCGAGGACCGCGCGCACGGGGTTCGCGCCCTGGCTGGAGTCGTACACCGTCAGGTGGGTCCCGGCGCCCTCGCCGTCCCAGCGGGCGTAGGCGGCGTGCGGCTCCATCGGGTGGTTGTGCAGCGGCGGGATCCGGTAGGTGGCGTCCACCCGTACCGGCGCGGCGGCGAAGGCCGCCTCGGCGTCGCCGCGCTCGCGGCGGGCGGGCTGGCCGCCGTTGGCCGTGTCGGGTCGGTAGGCGCCCGGTGCGTCCTCGATGAGGGTGACGTCGTGGGGTTCCGTGGCGTACGTGACGCGGACGGCCTCGGCCGCGGCCCGGGCGTCCTCCAGCGTCTCCGCCACGGCGAGGGCGACGTACCAGCCGCGGTGCGGCACCGTGTCGTTCTGGAGCACGGCGAGCGTGGGGTCGTCCGTCTCGCCGAGGCGGGGTGCCGTGTCGGGGGTGAGGACGGCGAGGGTGCCGGGCAGGGCGAGGGCGGCGGCCGTGTCGACGGCGGTGACCCGGCCGCGGGCGACGGTCGCGGGGACGGGCCAGGCGTAGGCGCAGTCGGGCGGTGTGTGGGCCTGCTCGGTGGCGTAGTGGGCGGCTCCGGTCACCTTGTCGCGCCCTTCGACGCGCTCGGCGGCGGCGCCCAGGGCGGGGGCGGGCGCGGGCGGGATACGGGTCCGGGTCCGGGTGGAGTGCATCGCGGTCTCTCGGTTCAGGGGCGGGCGGCGGCCAGTTCGGTCAGGACGCGGCAGGCCATGTTGTGGGCGAGCGGCACCTTGAAGGCGTTGTCCCGCAGCGGCTGCGCCAGCCCGAGTTCGGCGTCCACCGCGTGGGTGATGTTGTGCTCGGTGGGTGCGGCGCCGAGCAGCGCGGTCTCGGCGAGCCGGGCCCGCCACGGGCGGTGTGCGAGGCCGCCGAACGCCAGGCCCACATGGCGTACGGTGCCGTCCTCGGCCACGTCGAGGACGGCGGCCACGGAGGCGAGCGCGAAGGCGTACGAGGCGCGGTCGCGGGCCTTGCGGTACGCGGAGGGCAGCCCCGCCGTGGTGGGCGGCACCACGACGGCGGTGATCAGCTCGCCGGGCCGGATGACGGTGTCGCGCTCCGGGTGGTCGCCGGGCAGCCGGTGGAACTCGGTCACCGGCACGGTCCGCTCGCCGTCCGGGCCGTGCAGCTCGACGGTGGCGTCGAGGGCGGCGAGGGCGACGGCCATGTCGGACGGGTGGGTGGCGATGCAGTACGGGGAGTGGCCGAGGACGGCGTGGTCGCGGTGGATGCCGTCCCGGGCGCCGCAGCCGGTGCCGGGCTCGCGCTTGTTGCAGGGCTTGGCGGTGTCCTGGAAGTAGGGGCACCGGGTCCGCTGGAGCAGGTTGCCGCCGGTGGTGGCGATGTTGCGCAGCTGGCCGGACGCCCCGGCGAGCAGCGCCTGTGACAGGACGGGGTGGCGGTCCCGTACGAGGGGGTGGGCGGCGAGGTCGCTGTTGCGTACGGTCGCGCCGATGCGCAAGGTGCCGTCGGGCAGCTCATCGACGGTGTCGAGCGGGAGGCGGCTGACGTCGACGAGGGTGTCGGGGGCCTCGACCCCGTGCTTCATCAGGTCGACGAGGTTGGTGCCGCCTGCGAGGTAGCGGGCGCCGGGGCGGGCGGCGTGGGCGGCGGCGGCCTCCTCGACGCTTCCGGCGCGAACGTATGCATAGGGCTTCACCGGGTCACGTCCTCCACGGCGGCGACGATGTTGGGGTAGGCACCGCAGCGGCACAGGTTGCCGCTCAGCCGCTCGCGGATCTCCGCGGGCGTGAGCTCCACGGGGCCCTGGCCGGACGGCCGGGCGGGGTCCGTGACGTGGGAGGGGTGTCCGGCGGCGGCCTCGGCGAACACGCCGACGGCCGAGCAGAGCTGGCCGGGGGTGCAATAGCCGCACTGGAAGGCGTCCCGGTCGAGGAACGCCTGCTGGACCGGGTGCAGCTCACCGCCGGCGGCCAGGCCCTCCACCGTGATGACCTCCGCGCCGTCCTGGGCGACCGCGAGGAGCAGGCAGCTGTTGGCGCGCCGCCCGTCGACGAGCACGGTGCACGCCCCGCACTGCCCGTGGTCGCACCCCTTCTTGGCCCCGGTCAGCCCGAGGCGCTCCCGCAGGACGTCCAGCAGCGTGGCCCGGTGGTCGACGGTGAGGCTCCGGGGCTCGCCGTTCACCTCGAGGGTGATGCGCGACCGTGTCGCGTCCTCGGGGGCCGGGTCCGGGGCGCGGGCCGGGGTTTCGGGCGGCCCCGCCGGCCGGCCGGGGCGCCACGCCGGGGTGCCGGACGGGTCCGGGGCGCGGGCCGGGTCCGGGGGCTGGTGTGCGGCGCTCATCAGAGGGTCTCGTCGGCCTCGTCGGGCACCGTGTGCATGGCGGCCTCCTCCGCGGACGCCGCGGCACCGGCGATGCCGACGTCCCGGGCGACGACGTCCTTCTCGTCGTCCGTCCGCACGCCTTCGTCCGGGGCGACGAGCCGGCCGGAGCGTTCGCGGCCGACCTGGTCGTCGATGGGTTCGCCGTCGCCACCCGGGAGGTCACCGATGCCGTTGGAGTCGTCGGGCTCCGCCAGGGCCGGGTCGGGCACCTCCTCGGCGAGCCGCTGGTCGAGGGTCTCGCCCTCGCGCTGCTCGCGAGCCGTGGTGCCGACGTGGTTGACGGCGAGCGGCCGTTCGGGTGGGGACCACCCTTCGTCGTAGGGGTCGGCCTCCCGGTCCGACAGGGTGTCCTCCGGGTCGAGGATGCCGTCGTCCTCGCGGCCCTCGGCGTCGTCCGGCTGGTAGACGTTGTCGCCCATCGCGTCTTCGGTTTCCATGGCGTGGCTCCCGTTGTGCTGCTCCTGATCTCGTATGCCTGATCGCGTATCCAGCCTGGATCAGGTCACACATCCCGGCATTCCGGGCGGTGCGGCACGGGGCGGCGGTCAGGGCTGTTCCGGCTGGTCCGTCCCGAAGGCGGACAGGTCCCAGGCCAGCACCCGCTCGGCTTCCCGGTGGGTGCGCTCGGCGAGCTTTCTCGCCTCGCCGAGCACGTCTCCGTGCTCCTCGACGAGCTGGTCGTATATCGGCGATCCGGGCGGGGTGTGGCGCGGGAACACGTGTTTCTCCTCGGGCACGGGGGCTAGGGCGCACCGGGGCGGTCCCGGCGCCCCGGCTTCTGCCCACGGACCGGCGAATCATGCGGGACCGCGGGTACCGCTCGGCGGCCGTGGCGCGATCCGCTGTAGGCGGCGGCACGCAGGCCGTGCAGCCGGTGCGTGGGGCGCAGCCCGGGGAGGCTGTGGAGGTACGGGTCGTAGGTGGGTGTCGCGTCTTCGGGGTACGGCTGCGGGGTCTCGACGGTCAGGGTCGCGAAGGTCCGCCAGGGTTCCTCCGGGGCCGCCGCGCGCAGCTCGACGCGGACGGGGCCGCGGTCCAGCGCCTGGCGCAGCGCGGCCAGGTCACCGCGCACCCGGCGGCGGCCGGCGCGTACGGGAACGGCCACGATCACCCGGTCCCGGTCACCCACCCGGTACGCCAGGAGGGTGGAGTACGGCCCGGCCAGGGCGTCGCGCCTGGGGCGGGGCACATGGCGGCCCAGGCGGCCGGCGCCACTGGACGTCAGCAGCAGGTCGAACGGGACGCCCCGCCCGCCCGCGTCCTCGACGCAGAGCGCCAGGCCCAGGCCGTCCGGCCACCGCGGCGGCAGCCCGGCCGCCCGCGACCACCGCACGGTCGCCTCGTACCGGCCAGGCCGGTCGAGCAGGGGCACCCCCCATGGTGCGGCGCCGCCTTCGGTGCCGGGCACGTCCAGCACGCCCGTACAGGTCAGGCCCTGCGGGTGGAGGGCCGGTGCGGAGCGCCGCCGGGCGATGCGGCGCGCTATGCCGAAGACCTGCTTCTCGATCGCCACGCCGGCTCCTTCCGTGTCGGGAGACACCGGGTACCACGGCGCCGGCGTTCTCAGGCGTGCCGGACGACCAGCACGTCCCCGGCATCGGGAGCGGTGTTCGTCATGGGGCCTACCGTCCCTCCTGGGTGCGGCGCACACAGGCGGTGACGACCTCGCGCAGGCTGCCGGTGCGGCGCAGCAGCCGGCGTTGGACGCTGGCACCGTTGCCACCGCTGAGCAGTTCGGCGAGGCCCTGGCGGGCGTAGGCCAGATCTCCGTTCTCGTCGAGGGCCTGCTCGATGTGGCCGAGCAGCGCGTACACGACCCGGTCGGCGGGGGCGGGGCGCATGGTGAGCGGGTGGATCAGCTCGTCGTCCAGGCCGGAGCGGCCGGCCCGCCAGGCCGCGGCGCGCAGCAGACCGACGCCGTGACGGCCGGGGGGCTCGCCCTCACGCCACTCGCGGGCGGCGGTGTCCACCAGACCGCGGGTCAGGGTGGCGAGGAGGGTGGTGGTGGACGCGTCGAGGCAGACGTCGGCGGCGCGGACCTCGACGGTCGGGTAGTGGCGGGAGAGCCGGGCGTCGAAGTAGATCATGCCCTCGTCGTGGAGGACTCCGGTGCCGATCAGGTCGCGCACCTGCTGGTGGTAGCGGTGTGCCGAGCCGAAGATCTCCACGGGGCCGGCCGACGGCCAGCGGCCCCACACCCGGCTGCGGTAGCTGTTGTATCCGCTGTCGTGTCCTTGCCAGAACGGGGAGTTGGTGCTGAGCGCGAGCAGGACGGACAGCCAGGGCCGGATCCGGTCCAGGACGCCGACGCCCTCCTCGTCGGACTCGACCGACACATGGACGTGGCAGCCGCAGGTGAGCTGCTCCAGGGCGGTGAGGCCGAAGTGCTCCTGTATCCAGCGGTACCGCTTTCCCTCGGTGAGGGCCGGGCCGGCGGGCAGCGGCGAGGTGGCCAGGGCCACCACCGCCGCCCCGGCCCCGGCCGCGTGCCGCGCGGCCTCGGCGCGCCAGCGTTCGATCTCGGCGCCCAGCTCCTTCATCCCGGTCTGCGGGTGCGTGGCGAACTCCAGCTGCTGGCCCTGGAGCTCCTTGGTGAAGGCGTGGGCCCTGCCCCGGCTCTCCTTGGCGGCGATGGCCAGCACGGCGGTGGACAGGGCACGCGGCTCACCGGTCCGCGGGTCCACCAGGAGGAGTTCCTCTTCCACTCCGACAGTGCGCAACGGAAACCACCTTTCCGATCGCATCCAGCGGGGACTGCGCGGGACGCACCATCATCCCGGCTGGGCGGGCTCCGCGCACCGGTCCGCCGGGCCTGTGCCGGGGATGTGGCGAGTTCCCGACGCGTGCGGCTTGAACCGCTCCGCGGGCACTCCTCGGAGAGTCAGAACTCGTCACCCGAGTTCGGCAGAAGCTCCGTACGCAGGGCCGCGTCCAGCCGGGCCGCGGCGCCTCGGGTGTGTTCCGCCACCAGGCCCGCGCGCACCAGGCGCCGCACCTCCGTGCCGCCCAGGTAGCAGGCCGCCAGGTCCCGGACGTCCAGGGTGAGGTCGGGGGCGTCGCCGGTCGGCTCGTACGAGCCGGCCTCCTGGGTCGCCGTGAGGCGGTGGCGGCCGGTGTTGGCCGGGATGTGCTGGTCCCGGACGTCCAGGACGAGGTCGACGGGCGCGGCCCACGCCCGGCCGGTGAGCGCCGCCCGGACGTCGACCAGCCGGACCCACAGGCCGGGGAACCCGCCCGTGACCCGTACCTGGTCGCGGTCGGCGGCGAACAGCAGCAGGGGGTCGTCCAGCGGACGGCCCCAGGCGCGGACCGTGCCGGTGAGGTCGATGGAGGCGACGTACCGCCACAGGGCGGCGGCCGCGGCGGCGTCGTCCGCCTCCAGCTCGTCGACCCGGACCAGGCCGGGCGTGCCGGTGTCGTCGTTGCCGGATTTGGTGCGGTAGACGGCGTACCCGGCGATCTCCTCGTCCGTGTCGCCGAGGGCGACGATCCGGGGCGGGGACAGCTCGTCGTCCTCCTCGGCCTCCTCGGCCAGCCATTCGCCGCGCCAGCGCTCCGCGTCGCGGGCGATCCGGCCCGCCCGGGCGGCGCGCGTGGCGTCGAAGTACGGGCCGACCACCGAGGGGGCGTCCGCCGGGTCGATCAGCCGCAGCGGCCGCTCGTCGGGCGCGATGCGCAGGGCGAGCGGGCGGCGCGAGTCGATCTCGACGCTGAGGCATTCCATGGCGGGACCGAAGCCGAAGCGGCCGTAGATCGCGTCCTCGGACGCCCAGAGCGCGGCCAGCGGCCGGCCCTGGCGCGTCCCGCGCCGGAACAGCTCGGCGATCATCGCCGAGAGCACGCCGCGCCGGCGGTGGGTGGGCGCGACGGAAACGAAGGTCAGCCCGGGGCAGGGCAGTTCACCGCCGGGTACGGAGAGGGTGAAGCGATGGGCGGCGAGGAACCCGACCAGGGTGTCGCCGTCGTACGCGCCGATGCGCTCGCACTGGAGCACCAGCTCCCGGTGGTGCTTGCGCTGCTCCTCCTCCGGGTTGTCGTGGAAGACCAGGTACACGAGCTCCATGGCCCGGTCCACATGGGCCTCGGGCACATCGCGGATGTCCATGTCCCGGACTCTAACCGTCGGACAACGGGCAGGTCACGGGGGTTTTCCGCCGCCTTGATCGGGGGCTTCCCCCCGCGGTGAGGGGGCTCAGGCGACCGAGCCGATGCGGCCCGCCGGGGAAGAGTCCGGGCCGTCGTGGTGGATGGGGGTGTGGGCGCCGGTCAGGGACACCCCGCTCCCGCCGCGGCGGCCCGCCACGATCTCCGCGCCGATCGACAGGGCGGTCTCCTCGGGCGTACGGGCGCCGAGGTCGAGGCCGATCGGGGAGCGCAGCCGGGCGAGTTCGAGTTCCGTCACGCCGACCTCGCGGAGGCGCTTGTTGCGGTCCTCGTGGGTGCGGCGGGAGCCCATCGCGCCGATGTACGCGACGGGAAGCTTGAGGGCCAGTTCGAGCAGGGGGACGTCGAACTTGGCGTCGTGGGTGAGCACGCACAGGACGGTGCGGCCGTCCACCTCGGTGCGTGCCAGGTATTCGTGCGGCCATTCGACGACGACCTCGTCCGCCTCGGGGAACCGGGCGGGCGTGGCGAAGACCGGACGGGCGTCGCAGACGGTGACGTGGTAGCCGAGGAACTTGCCGACCCGTACCAGTGCCGCCGCGAAGTCGATCGCCCCGAAGACGATCATGCGGGGGGCCGGCACGCTGGACTCGACCAGCAGGGTGAGCGGCTGCCCGCAGCGCGAGCCGTCCTCGCCGATGGTCACCGTGCCCGTGCGGCCCGCGTCGAGCATGGCGCGGGCCTCGCCCGCCGCCGTGCGGTCCAGCTCGGGGTGGCCGCCGAGGCCGCCCTCGAAGGAGCCGTCGGGGCGGACCAGCAGAGCCTGCCCCAACAGGTCTGCCGGTCCTTCCGTAATCCTGGCCAGAGCCGCCGCCTCCCCTCCGGCGGCGGCTCCGAGCGCGGCGGAGTAGACCCCGCCGCGGACCGGGGTGACGAGGATGTCGATGATGCCGCCGCAGGTCAGGCCGACCGCGAAGGCGTCCTCGTCGCTGTAGCCGAAGCGCTCCAGGACGGTCCGCCCGTCCTCCAGCGCCTGTTGGCACAGGTCGTACACGGCCCCCTCGACACATCCGCCGGAGACCGACCCGATCGCCGTGCCCTCGCTGTCGACGGCGAGTGCGGCGCCCGGTTGCCGGGGTGCGCTGCCACCGACCGCCACCACGGTGGCGACGGCGAAGTCACGTCCCTGCTCGACCCACCGGAGAAGATCCTCGGCGATGTCCAGCATGTCGGCCTCCTTACAGATGGCAGATGTGTGAGGGGGTCCCGTCAGTGCGCGGTACCCGTGGCGAAGTAGAAGATGAACACCGCGGAGAGCACCCACATCAGGACGCTCGGCTCCCGCCACTTGCCCTGCGCCGCCTTGATGGCGCAGTACGCGATGACACCCGCGCCGACACCGGTGGTGATGGTGTAGGTGAACGGCATGAGCACGACCGTCAGGAAGACCGGGACGGCGACGGACCAGTCGGTCCAGTCCACGTGCCGGGCGTTCTGCAGCATCATCGCGCCGATGACGACCAGGGCGGCGGACGCGACCTGGCCCGGTACGAGCTGGGTGACCGGGGTGAAGAACAGGCACGCGGCGAAGAACAGGCCGGTGACCGTGGCCGACAGGCCCGTACGCGCGCCCTCGCCGACGCCCGTGGCGGACTCGATGAAGACGGTCTGGCCGGAGGCTCCGGAGACACCGCCGATCGCGCCGCCCGCGCCGTCGATGAAGAGGGCCTTGCTCAGGCCCGGCATGCGGCCCTGGGCGTCGGCGAGCTTGGCTTCCTGGCCGACGGCGATGATCGTCGCCATCGCGTCGAAGAAGCCGGCCAGCACCAGGGTGAAGACGATCATCGAGACCGTGGTGTAGCCGAGGTCCTCCCAGCCGCCGAACTCGACCAGGCCGAAGAGCGAGAAGTCCGGCATGGAGACGGGGCTGCCGTGCAGGATCGGCGCCGTGCCGCCCCACGCCGATTCCTTGATCAGGCCGGTGGCGGTGGCGGTGACGGAGATGACGGTGCCGGCGACGATACCGATCAGGATGGCGCCGGGGATCTTGCGTGCCTGGAGCATGAAGATCAGCAACAGGGTGAAGCAGAACAGCGCCACCGGCCAGCCGGAGAGCGAGCCGCCGACACCGAGGGTGACGGGGCCGCCGACCTCGCTCGGGCCGACGAAGCCGGCCTTGACGAAGCCGATGATCGCGATGAAGAGGCCGATGCCCATCGTGATGCCGTGCTTGAGCGCCAGTGGGATGGCGTTCATGATGATCTCGCGGACACCGGTGACCACCAGGAGGCAGATCACGGCGCCGTAGATGACACACATGCCCATGGCCTGCGGCCAGGTCATGTCCGGGGCGACCTGCGTGGAGATGACGCCCGCGACACTCAGGCCCGCCGCGAGGGCGAGCGGGACCTTGCCGATGAAACCCATCGCCAGAGTGGTGACCGCTG
This sequence comes from Streptomyces sp. NPDC000229, assembly GCF_040300825.1. Classification (NCBI taxonomy): domain Bacteria; kingdom Bacillati; phylum Actinomycetota; class Actinomycetes; order Kitasatosporales; family Streptomycetaceae; genus Streptomyces; species Streptomyces sp. NPDC000229. Next base: position 44,525 of record NZ_JBEPEL010000036.1, on the reverse strand, counting down.
CGGCGAGAGCGGTGGCGGTGATGAGGGCGGGCTGGCTGAGCTTGTTGCCGTCCGCGTCGGGACCGCCGAGCAGCAGCGGGTTGAGGAGGAGGATGTACGCCATGGCCATGAAGGTCGTGACGCCGCCGCGCACTTCCTGCGCGACCGAGGATCCTCTGTGGGTTATGTGAAAGTACCGGTCGAGCCAAGACCGTCCGGCGGGGACGCGGGAACCGGGTCCCGCGTCTTCGGCGACGGTCTTCGGCTCCACTGACGACTGGGTCATGGTGCCTACTCCCAAGGTTCAAAGGGGCACCCGCATGCCCGGGGGGCTAAAGACTGCGGGATTTGGGATGGTGCGTGGGCTGCACGACCCGGGGGACGGCCCGAGACGAACGGGGTGATGCGTGTGGAGCGGTACTGCGGTGGGGGGATGGGGGGTTGTGGGGACGAGTGGGGGGATGCTCCGGGCGGTGCGGGCGGTGGAAGTGTGACGTTCCCGGGAGGCACGCACCGCCCGGAGGGCTTACAGGGTGCCGGTGAGGTGCTCGGGGCGTACCGGCGTCTTGTTGAGCTCCAGGCCCGTCGCGTTCCGGATCGCCGCGAGGACGGCCGGGGTGGACGACAGGGTCGGGGCCTCTCCTATGCCACGCAGACCGTAGGGCGCGTGATCATCGGCGAGTTCGAGCACGTCGACCGGGATGGTCGGGGTGTCGAGGATCGTGGGGATGAGGTAGTCCGTGAAGGAGGGGTTCTTCACCTTCGCGGTCTTGGGGTCGACGATGATCTCCTCCATGACCGCCACGCCCAGGCCCTGGGTGGTGCCACCCTGGATCTGGCCGACGACGGACAGCGGGTTGAGGGCCTTGCCGACGTCCTGGGCGCAGGCGAGCTCGATGACCTTGACCAGGCCGAGCTCGGTGTCCACCTCGACGACCGCGCGGTGCGCGGCGAAGGAGTACTGGACGTGGCCGTTGCCCTGGCCGGTGCGCAGGTCGAAGGCCTCGGTGGGGCGGTGCCGCCACTCGGCCTCGATCTCGACGACCTCGTCCTCCAGGACGTCCACCAGGTCGGCGAGGACCTCGCCGCCGTCGGTGACCACCTTGCCGCCCTCGAGCAGCAGCTCTGCGGTGGCCCAGGCGGGGTGGTACGTGCCGAGCTTGCGCCGGCCGATCTCCAGCACCTTCTCGCGGACGAGCTCGCAGGAGTTCTTGACCGCGCCGCCGGTGACGTAGGTCTGGCGGGAGGCCGAGGTGGAGCCGGCCGAGCCGACCTGCGTGTCGGCCGGGTTGATCGTCACCTGGGTGACACCCAGCTCGGTGCGGGCGATCTGCGCGTGGACGGTGATACCGCCCTGGCCGACCTCCGCCATCGCGGTGTGGACGGTCGCGACCGCCTCACCGTTGATGACCTCCATGCGCACCTTGGCGGTGGAGTAGTCGTCGAAGCCCTCGGAGAAGCCGACGTTCTTGATGCCGACCGCGTAGCCGACGCCGCGGACGACGCCCTCGCCGTGCGTGGTGTTGGACAGACCGCCCGGCAGCGCGCGGACGTCGGCGCCCTCGGTGGACTCCCACTGGCGCTCCGGCGGCAGCGGACGGGCCTTGATCCGGCGCAGCAGCTCGGCGACCGGGGCGGGCGAGTCGACCGGCTGCCCGGTCGGCATCAGGGTGCCCTGCTCCATGGCGTTGAGCTGGCGGAACTCCACCGGGTCCATGCCCAGCTTCTTCGCGAGCTTGTCCATCTGGGCCTCGTACGCGAAGCACGCCTGGACCGCGCCGAAGCCGCGCATGGCACCGCACGGCGGGTTGTTCGTGTAGAGCGCGACGGCCTCGATGTCGACGTCGTCGATCACGTACGGGCCGACGGCGAGCGAGGAGGCGTTGCCGACCACGGCCGGGGAGGCCGAGGCGTAGGCGCCGCCGTCGAGCACGATCCGGCACTTCATGTGCGTGATCTTGCCGTCCTTGGTGGCGCCGTGCTCGTACCAGAGCTTCGCCGGGTGACGGTGCACATGGCCGAAGAAGGACTCGAACCGGTTGTAGACGATCTTCACAGGCTTGCCCGTGCGCAGCGCGAGGAGGCAGGCGTGGATCTGCATCGACAGGTCCTCGCGGCCACCGAACGCACCACCGACGCCGGAGAGCGTCATACGGACCTTCTCCTCGGGCAGGCCGAGGACCGGGGCGATCTGCTTGAGGTCCGAGTGGAGCCACTGGGTGGCGACGTACAGGTCGACACCGCCGTCCTCCGAGGGCACGGCCAGGCCGGACTCGGGGCCGAGGAAGGCCTGGTCCTGCATGCCGAAGACGTACTCGCCGGAGACGATCACGTCCGCCTTCTTGGCCGCCTCGTCGGCGTTGCCGCGGATGATCGGCTGCCGGTGCACGATGTTCGGGTGCGGGACGTGACCGGCGTGGTGGTCGTCGCGGCCCGGGTGCAGCAGCGGCGCGTCGGGGGCGGTCGCGGAGGCCTCGTCGGTGACGACGGGCAGCTCCTTGTACTCGACCTTGATCTTGGCGGCCGCGCGGCGCGCGGTCTCCGGGTGGTCGGCGGCGACCAGGGCCACCGGCTCGCCGTGGTGGCGTACCCGGCCGTTGGCGAGGACCGGGGTGTCCTGGATCTCCAGGCCGTAGTTCTTCACCTCGGTGGGCAGGTCCTCGTAGGTGAGGACGGCGTACACACCGGCCTGGGCGAGGGCCTCGGAGGTGTCGATGGAGACGATCTCGGCGTGCGCGACCGTGGAGCGCAGGATCTGGCCCCACAGCATGTCCTCGTGCCACATGTCCGAGGAGTAGGCGAACTCGCCGGTGACCTTCAGGGTGCCGTCCGGGCGGAGCGTGGACTCGCCGATGCCGCCCTTGGTCTGGGAACCCTGGGTGACCTTGGTGGGAGTGCCGGCCGGGGCGGCGGCGACTCGGGTGTTCTGCGACATGGTCAGACCGCCTCTCCCTGACGTTCCTGACGGGCGGCCGCGAGGCGGACGGCGTCCAGGATCTTCTCGTAACCGGTGCAGCGGCAGAGGTTGCCGGAGAGCGCCTCGCGGATGTCCTCGTCGGACGGGGAGGGGTTGCGCTCCAGCATCTCGTCGGCCGCGACCAGCAGGCCCGGGGTGCAGAAACCGCACTGCACGGCGCCCGCGTCGATGAAGGCCTGCTGGATCGGGGAGAGCTCGGCGCCCTCACCGGTCTGCGAGTCGGTGCCCTTGGCGGACCAGCCCTGGGCTTCCTGGAGGGACGTACCGGACGAGCCGCACGCGCCCGTGCCACACGCGCCGCTGTGCTCGGCACGCTGCTTGGCGTAGTCGGCGAGGCCCTCGACGGTGACGACCTCGCGGCCCTCGACCTGACCGGCGGCCACGAGGCAGGAGCAGACCGGGACGCCGTCCAGGCGGACCGTACAGGAGCCGCACTCGCCCTGCTCACAGGCGTTCTTCGAACCGGGCAGGCCCAGGCGCTCACGCAGAACGTAGAGCAGGGACTCGCCCTCCCAGACGTCGTCGGCTTCCTGCGGACGTCCGTTGACCGTGAAATTCACGCGCATGCTTATGCAGCTCCTTCAAGGGTGCGGCCGGTGCCGCGGTACTGCTCCCAGGTCCAGCCGAGCGTGCGGCGGGCCATGATGCCGACCGCGTGGCGGCGGTACTTGGCCGTGCCCCGCACGTCGTCGATCGGGTTGCAGGCACCGGAGGCGAGCTCCGCGAACTGCTTCGCGATCGAGGGAGTAATGATCTTGCCGCTCTCCCAGAACCCGCCCTCTTCGAGTGCGGCGTTCAGGAACTCCTCGGCCTCCTTCGCCCGCACGGGCGTGGGGGCGGCCGAGCCGATACCGGTCCGCACGGTCCGGGTCTCCGGGTGCAGCGCCAGACCGAACGCACACACCGCGATCACCATCGCGTTGCGGGTACCCACCTTGGAGTACTGCTGCGGGCCGTCGGCCTTTTTGATGTGCACGGTCTTGATGAGCTCGTCCGGCGCCAGCGCATTGCGCTTCACACCCGTGTAGAACTCGTCGATCGGGATGAAGCGGGAGCCGCGCACCGACTCCACCTCCACCTCGGCACCGGCCGCCAGCAGGGCGGGGTGCGCGTCGCCGGCCGGGGAGGCCGTACCCAGGTTGCCACCGACACCACCGCGGTTGCGGATCTGCGGCGAGGCCACGGTGTGCGAGGCGAGCGCCAGGCCCGGCAGCTCGGCCCGCAGGTTCTCCATGATGTGGGTGTACGGGACGGAGGCGCCCAGCCGGACGTTCTCCTCGCCGACCTCCCACTCGCGGAGCAGCTCGATGCGGTTCAGGTCCAGCAGGTACTCGGGCCGCCGGTGGTCGAAATTGATCTCGACCATGACATCGGTGCCACCCGCGATGGGCACAGCCGTGGGGTGCTCGGCCTTCGCGGCGAGCGCCTCCTCCCAGCTAGCGGGGCGAAGGAAGTCCATGAGTGGCTCTCTTCTACGTGATCCGGTGATCAGTGGTCCGGCGGTCCGTGATCCTGGTGATCGACTGGTTCCGGGTTCCGCGTGATCAGTTGGTTCGCTGGGGCTCGGGGGACGGCCGGCCCACGTCTTCGTGTTCATGTTCATGTGCTGTTAACGCGTTGTGGCCCAAGTACACCCAGCGGTGCTCCGCCCGGTGCAGTCACCGAAACCATGAAGCAGTTGGCTGGTCGCCCTCTCCGTCTTGTAGATTCGAACGAAAGGCGAGGAGCAGTAGCCTCTCCGTTTCCCCCCGGAAACGGTGGCCACAGGTCACCGGCAACAACGAGACACCCACGAGACAGATCGGCGGCGATCACATGCGGCTGCGCGCACTGCTGGAAACCGATGCGCTGGGGCTGCGGCTGCTCGGCGGCGAGGACGAGCTGGACCGCACGGTCCGCGGCGTGATGACGACGGACCTGCGGGACCCCAGCAGGTACCTCTCCGGCGGCGAACTGGTGCTGACCGGCCTCGCCTGGCGGCGAGACGCGGCGGACTCCGAGCCCTTCGCCCGGATCCTGGCGAGCGCCGGGGTGGCGGGCCTGGCGGCCGGCGAGGCCGAACTGGGGGCGATCCCGGATGATCTGGTGCAGGCGTGTTTGCGCCACCGGCTCCCCCTGTTCGCAGTAAACGAGTCCGTTGCGTTCGCAACGATCACGGAGCACGTTGTTCGACAGGTGTCGGGCGAACGGGCCGGTGATCTCGCGGCTGTCGTGGATCGCCACAGGAGGCTGATGACCTCCGGGCCGGCGGGCGGCGGACCGGAGGTGGTGCTCGACCTGCTCGGCTCCGACCTGGACCTTCACGCCTGGGTGCTGTCACCGACCGGGCGTCAGATCGCCGGCGCGGGCGCGCCGTTGCCCGCCGAGATCGGCGCCGTCCTGGCCGGTGAGCACCTGTCCGCCACCCGCACCGGGCGGCGCGGTCCGCACCGGGCGGTCGTGCGCGGAGCCACGTACTCGCTCTTCCCGATCCGGAACACCGGGCGCGGTGCCGCCCCCGCCGCACGGGACGTGCGGGAGACGGTGCTGTCCGACTGGCTGCTGGCCGTCGAGGCGGACGCCGGTGACTGGCCGGCCGCCCGGCTGGACCTGCTCCAGGGCGTCACCCAGCTGATCGCCGTGGAACGGGACCGGCGGGACGCGGCACGTACGGTACGGCGACGGCTGGCCCAGGAGGTCCTGGAGCTGGTGCAGACGGGCGCCGCCCCCGCCGAGATCGCCGCACGTCTGCGGGTGGCCGCGCCGGTGCTGCTGCCCGGACTCGGCACGGCGCCGCACTGGCAGGTCGTGGTGGCGCGGGTCGAGTGGGGCGAGGGCGGTACGGGCGCGCCGGGCATCGAGGCCGGGCCGGTCGCCCAGTCGCTGCTGGAGGAGATCCTGGTCGACCCCGCCACCTCCGGCCCGGACTCGGCCGACCGGATCGCGGTCGCCCACACCGGCGACGAGGCGATCGCCCTGGTACCGCTGCCCGCGGTGCCCGGTCCGCCGGAGTCGGAGGAGGACGAGGCGGGCCCCGCCGTCGACGGCGGCGGACTGCACGCGGACGCCCTGCTCTCCTCCGTGCGCGGCCCCCTGTCGGCGGGCCTCGCGGACGACGGGCGCCTGACCCTGGGCGTCAGCGCCGCCGTGCACTCGGCCGAGGGACTGCGCGGCGCCCTGGAGGAGGCGCGGCACGCCCGGCGCGTGGCGGCGGCGCGGCCGGGGCGGGTCTGCGCGGCGGGGCACCACGAGCTGGCCTCGCACGTGCTGCTCCTGCCGTTCGTGCCGGACGACGTGCGGCGCGCCTTCACCGCCCGGCTGCTGGACCCGCTGCGCGACTACGACCGGCGACACCGCGCGGAGCTGATCCCTACGCTGGAGGCGTTCCTGGACTGCGACGGCTCCTGGACCCGATGCGCCAGCCGGCTGCACCTGCATGTGAACACGCTCCGGTACCGGGTGGGCAGGATCGAGCAGCTGACGGGACGTGACCTGTCACGGCTGGAGGACAAGCTGGACTTCTTCCTGGCCCTGCGCATGTCCTGACGCGACGTCATCACCATCAAGAGAGAGCGGTACACCCCGTGATGTCCGGACGAGCGGACACCCAGGCGGCCTCCCGGACGGAGCCGCAGGCCACCTCGCAGACCACATCCCAGGCCGCCTCGCCGGCGGACGCGCTCCGCGGCGACTGCGCGAACTGCTTCGGCCTGTGCTGCGTCGCGCTGCCCTTCGCCGCCTCGGCGGACTTCGCCGTCGACAAGCCCGCCGGCACCCCGTGCGCCAACCTGGCCACCGACTTCCGGTGCGGCATCCACGAACGGCTGCGCGACCGGGGCTTCTCCGGCTGCACGGTGTACGACTGCTTCGGCGCCGGCCAGAAGGTCTCCCAGGTCACCTTCGGCGGCCGGGACTGGCGGCAGGACCCGGACACGGCACGGCGGATGTTCGCCGCCTTCCCCGCCGTACGCCACCTGCACGAACTGCTCGCGTACCTGACCGAGGCGCTGACGCTGGAGCCCGCGCGTTCCCTGCACGGCGAGGTACGCCGCGTCCTCGGCGAGACCGAGCGGCTCACGCTCCTCTCCCCGGAGGAGCTGGCCGAGCTGGACGTCGCGGCCCACCGTGCCGTCGTGGGCGACCTGCTGTCGCGCACCAGCGAACTCGCCCGGTCGGGCGTCCCCGGCGCCCGCGGCCGGAAGAAGAACCGCCGCGGCGCCGACCTCATGGGCGCCCGCCTCACCGGGGCGGACCTGCGCGGCGCGAGCCTGCGCGGCGCCTGCCTCATCGCCGCCGACCTCAGCGGCGCCGACCTGCGCGGGGCCGACCTCCTCGGCGCCGACCTCCGCGACGCGCGGCTCGCGGGGGCCGACCTCACCGGCGCGTTCTTCGTCACCCAGCCGCAGCTGAACGCCGCGAAGGGCGATGCCCGCACGGTGCCGCCCGCGCGGCTCACCCGCCCGGCCCACTGGGCGTCCTAGCCCCGCCGCCACGGCCCGCCACCGGGGCCGGTCACCGGGCGTGGCGGTCCGTCACCGCCCTGGTCCGTCACCGCCCGGTGGCGGCCTCCGCCCGCCGGTCACCGTCGCGGGGCCCACGGCGAGCAGGCGCGCGAAGTAGTCGTCGGGCATCGGCTCACCGACGGGGCGCCCTTCCGCCTCGATCCAGGCGTGCGCGGTGAAGGGAGGCACCACGCTCACCCCCGTGCACCACGTGGGCCAGGTGCCCGACAGCCGGCACAGCAGCGCGGCGCCCAGCGAGCGGGGCAGGCATCCGCGCGGTCCGGCGCACCGCAGGCTCACCGCGCAGACGGCGTCGCGGGCGGCCCGCGCCCGGGCGGCGGTGGCGGGCCGCGCCCCGCGCCGGACCACCTCCAGCACCGCGCGGATGCGGCGCGGCGGCAGCAGGGAGAGCAGGACGGCGGGGACCAGGACCAGCCGGGCGGCCAGCCGACGGGAGAAGGGCACGCCGACGGGGATCTCCAGGGCGCTCGGCGTGGTCATGCGGCCAGCCCCGAGCTGCGCAGTTCGGCCACCAGTAGGGCGACGTCCTGCTCGGCCCTCGGCCGGTCGATGTCGTACGCGTCGACGAGCGCGTCGGCGGCGGCCGCTTCGTCGCCGCCCTCCATCAGCACGCGGACGATCAGCGTTCCGGTGGGGTTCAGCTCCCAGTAGTGCCCGCTGCGTTGGTCCAGGAGGACGGTGCCGTACCGCGTTTCCGTGGTGGAGACGTCGGCGCCGAAGCGCAGTGCCATGGTGACTTCCCTTCCGTCGAGGGCGCCGTCCGGAGCGCGAGCGCGCGCAGCCAGACTTCGCAGGCGATCGTCGAGTAGAGGATGGCGTCGCGCAGCCCCGGTGCGGACGGCCGCTGGGCGAGCCGGCGCAGCGCCTCGCCGTCCACCAGGCCGAGCCGTTCGAGGTGCGAGTCCTCCCAGAGCGCCATCAGGTCGGCGCGGTGCCGTCGCAGCCCGTCGGCGGCGTCCATGGAGGCGGCGGCCTTGTTGGTGCGGCGCAGGCACACGTCCGGCACGATGCCGCGCATGGCGGCGGTGAGCAGCGGCTTGTACGCCCAGGGGGTGACGCGTTCCTCGGGACGGACGGCGAGGCACGCCTCGATCACCCGGTCGTCGAGGAACGGCGAGGCCATCGGCACCCCGGCGCGGGCGGCCATCCGGTCCCACTGCCGGATGACGCGCGTGCAGGAGCGGATCTGTTCCAGGTCGGCGTGCAGGCCCCGGTCCGGGTGCAGCGGCGTCGCGGAGTCGGCGGCCTCCCGCAGCATCCGCCGCGCCGTCCGGGCCGCGTCGGGCGTCACCCAGTCGAAGAGACGTGGGGGTACGCCCCAGCCGAGGCCGGAGGTGACCGAGTCGGGGAGCGGGTCGTACAGGTGGTGGCCGGCGTCCGCGAGCCAGGTCCGGTAGGGCCGGGAGTCGGCCAGGGCCCGGAGGGTACCGCCGAGCGGCCATTGCCACAGCGCCCGGAACCCGCGCAGCTGCCGGAGGGCGAACAGCGGCCGCCTGCGGGCGAGTCGGTGGTAGTAGGCCTCGGAACACCAGGCCACGTGGTCGCCCCCGATACCGGTCAGGTGCAGCCTGCTCCCCCGCTCGGCCATGGCGGGCAGGTGGTGCAGGACCCGTGAGCGGTCCATGACGCCGATCGTCGGTTCGTCCAGCAGGTCGTCGATGGACAGCAGGCCGGTGTAGACGAGCGGGGAGGCATCGGCGTCCCAGACCACGTGTTCGGTGTCCGGCAGGAACCGGGCCGCCCGTTCGGCCCATTGGAGGTCGGTGTCGGCGGGGTCGCGTCCGGGCCAGGTGCTGGCCACCACCCGGGCGGGCGACCGGTCGGCGAGGAAGCAGATGGTCGTGGAGTCCAGCCCGCCGGACAGGTCGCAGCTGACCACACCGCCCTCACGGGTACAGGCGTCGACGGCCTCGATGAGGACTTCGCGGACCCGTGGGGCGCCGGCGGCGAGCGTCCGGACCGGCTCCGGGGGCGTCCACCAGCGCGAGTGGCGCACGGTGTGCCCGTCCGCCGCGACGACGAGCGCGTCGCCCGGCGGTACGGCGGTGACGCCACGCCACATGGAGGCCTCGCCGAGCGGGTGGGGGACGGGCCACAGCAGCCGTGCGGCGAGCTGCTCCTCGTCCGGGGCGAGGTCCAGCGCGGCGGCGAGCACATCCGCGCGGGTGGCGGCGACGGCCACGCCGTCGATCCGCGTGTGGAAGACCAGCCGGAGGCCGGACGCGGTGCCCTGGGCCCGCAGCCGCCCGTCGAGCGTGGCCATCAGGTGGAAGCTGCCGGGGAGCGTACGGGCGGGCGCGTCGAGCTGGGCGAGGTCCCGCAGCCGCGCGGCGTGGTGGCGCAGCGCGTCCGGGTCGAGGGTGGTGCGGCCGACGAGGGCGAGTGCGGCGGAACCCGCCCGGGCGGTCACCACCTCCTCGTCGTGCCAGTGTCCGACGAGCCAGGGGCGCCCCGAGGGGTGCGGCAGGGTGCGCGTACCGGGGCGGGCGAAGAGCCGGGCCACGGCGGCCGCGTCGTCGTGGTCGGGAAAGACCGCGAACTGCGCGGCGCCGGGGCCCGGGCCCGCACTTTCGTGCGCTTCAGTCATGAGGCCGGTTGATCGCCGTCGGCCGTCAGTTCTTGCTCAGGACGAGACGGTCGTTTCCGCTGAACTTCAGGAGTCCGGTCTTCCGGCGGAACGACCCCAGTCGGACGAGCGTCGGTGCCTCGTAGGCCTTCTTCATGACGTCTCCTTCTGCTCGGTTCACCACCCGCCTCGCAAATGGCGGGTGGCCGTGCCTCGGAAGGTAGACGCGGCTCGGGGGGACACCGCAACCGTTGATCCGTTGCTCATATCGTATGAGTTTCCCGGTCATTCCCACCGGATACGGAGCCGGCTCCTCCGCGACCGGAGAGGGCGGTTGCCGACGACGCCGTCGTGCGCGGCCGGGGCAAAACGTTTCCATCTGCACCGTTCGCGGCCCCCGCGACCGGACCGCACTCGCGGACGTGCGTTCTCCGGCAGGTCGCCGCCCAGCGCGGTAGCCGCTCTCCGCACGCCCTCCCCGTCCCTCATCCCGGGACGGCGAGCGCCCGCGTGAACCGCCCGTCACCACCCACCGGTTCCTCCCGGATCCCGTTTCACTCGTTCGTGTGGAACCCCGGCACCGGCCGGAGGCCGCCCCGGGCGCCGCACGGCGGGCCGCACGCACCCGGTGATTGTGAATCAATTCACCTGGCCCCCTTGGCCGAGCGTCCGTTCCATGCTGAGATTCTTCGGACTCAACAGCTCGATGGCGTGCTCGGGGAGGGCAACGTGGCGCATACCGCCATGTCTGGTTCCGGAACGACCGCAAGCGACGATCCCCTCCAGACCGCGGTATGGCGGCTGCGCTCGCGCGGCTGTTGGACCGATGCGGCCGCCCTCCTCGCGCCCGGCGCGGCGGACCCCGCCGTCGCCCTCCAGCGCGCGGCCCTGCTGATCGAGCGGTGCCTGTACACCGAGCAGGGCTGGGCCGAGGCGGAGGACGCCCTGCGGGTGGCGGAGGCGATCGCCCGGGCCGACGACGAGCGCGGCGCGGCTGCGTGCGAACGCGGCTACCTCGCCTACGCGTCGACCCTGCTGGGCGTACGGGACCGGGCCGACGAGGCACGGGCCGCGCTCGGCCGGGCGGCCGCGCTCATCGGCCCGTCCGCACCCGGCCGCCCACTGCTGGACTTCCGGCGCGGTCTGATCGCCCAGAACCTCGGCGACTCCCCACAGGCCGCCCGCGCCGCCTACCTCCGCGCCCACGCGGGCGCCTCCACCCAGGGCGACGCGCTGCTGCTCTCCGCCACCTGGCGGCATCTGGCCGGACTCGCCCTCCGAGAGGGCGAGTTGGCGGAAGCGCGGCACGGCTTCGCCGAGTCGCTGAGGCTGCGCGAGGAGCTCGGCTACCTGGTCGGTACGGCTCCGGCGCTGGCGTCCCTCGCGGACGCCGAACCGGAACCGGAGGCGACGCGGCTGCGTGCGGAGGCGCGGCGGCTGTTCCATCTGCTCGGCGGCGTACCGACGTGGCTGGCGGCGCGGTTGGCACCCACGGCGGCAGCCTGAGGGCGTTGTCGTCAGGCGCTGTCGCAAGGCACTGTCGGAAGGCACTGTCGGAAGGTGCCGTCAGAGGGCGTTGTCAGAGGGCTCTGCCATCATCGGGTGCCATGAGCGACACCAGCGTTGACCAGGCATTCGCGGCGATAGCGGCCCTCCGCGCACGAGGACTCGAACTCCTCGACGGCATTCCCGACAGCGAGCTCGACGGGTGGCCGGTCGCCGTCCCCGAGCCCGTCCGTGCCGTCCTGCGCGAGATCGGCGGCGTGCGGGAGGGTGCCGTCCGGTACACGTTCGGACCGCGTTTCGCGGACGAGCAGTGGGCCGTCGGGGACTTCCCCGACGACGGGACGGCCCTGGTCGTGGGGGTGCGCGGGGCTGAGTGGGGTCCGGTGCTGCGGGCCGAGGGGTGGGGCGAGGAGACGGAGTTCGTGGTCGAGGCCCCGTCGTTCACCGCCTGGCTGCTCGGCCTGGGGACCGAGCGGTCCGCCCCGAAGGCCTCCGTCGCGGCCGTCCCGTCGGTCGAGGCCGCCGAGGGCCCGGACGCGGAGCTCGCGGAGCTGGTCGCCGGTGGCGACCAGCTGACCGACGTGGTCGACCTGCGGGCGCTGCCGGACTACCCGTGCCGGCTGGTGTGGGAGCCGTACCACTCCCTGGACTACGACACCGCCGACACCGGCAGCAGCGAATTCGAGTGGGAACTGGTCGGCGGTGGCCGGGCACTGTTGCTGCGCAGCCTGCCCAGCGGGGACTTCCTGGGCCGCCCGGTGCGGCGCCATCGCGTACCGGCGGACGCCGCGCGTCTGGCCGTGACCGAGCTGCGCGCCCTGGCCGCCTCGCACCCCGAGCTGGTCACCCTCGATGAGGGCTGCACCGACGCCGAGATGGACGCCTGGCCGGTGCCCGTCCCGGACGACATCCGCACCGTGCTGCGTGAGATCGGCGGGGTGCGGATGGCGGGCCTTCCGGCCCTGCGGCTGCTGCCGGGCGCTCCGGAGCACGTGGTGGATCCCGAGGTGCACCGCATGATGGGTGGCGACGGTACGTACTGGCCGGTCGCCCGCGTCCGGTACCCCCACTCCTCGGCACTGGCCCAGATTCGTATCGACCCGGACACCGGCGCGTGGGGGTACGCAGTCTCCGTCCCCGCGGACCTGGACAGGCTCTCGGAGGAGCCCGAACTGTCCCTGCTCGCCGAGTCGTTGCCGCATCTCCTGCTGACGCTCGCCCGCATCGCCCGTGAAGCCGCCGGCACCGATTCCTTCGCCTCCAGGGCCCGGTCCGCGACCGACTGGTTCATGCCCAACACCGGCGAGCCGTGGACACGTCCCGTCCCGGTCGAGGAGTGGTCCGGCACCCCCGACCCCCTGCGCGCCGCGCTGACCGCGCTGCCGCCCGGTACGCACGTGGCGGACCTGCGGGACTCCCCCATACCCACCGACCTGTCCTTCCACCGATCATGGAAGTGGCCCTACGGCAGGGATGCCCTGGACCGCCTCCACTTCACGGCGGCCGGCCGACTGGTGGCGGCGATCCCGAAGACGGGCGGGTGACGATCCCGGCGAAGGGCAGGTGGGGCGAGGCCCCTTACGGCATGCGGTACGGACGGTGCCGCCGGCCGCGCGAGTCGCCGGGCGGGCTCAGGCAGAGCACCGCGTCGTCCAGTCCCACCGCCAGGGAGCCGTCGGCGGTCACGGCCACCGCGCGGATACGAGGACCGGGGCGGAAAGGCACGGTCTCGCCCGTGGCGAGGCGATGGAGCTGGACCAGACCGTCCGCCCAGGCGATCGCGAGGAGCCGGCCTCTGGCGTGCAGGGCGACGACCGGATACGGGCGGCGCGCCACCGCGGCCCGGGCGGGCGCTCGGCCGGGCTGCCAGGCGCGTACCGTGCCGTCCGTTCCGCCGCTGTACACCGTGGTGGTCGCCGCCGTCGCCGTCAGGGCGGTGACGCGGCCGGGGTGCAGCGCCGCCTGCTCCACCCCGTCCAGGCGGAACGCGTGGACGGTGCCCATCCGGTCGCCGGTCAGCACCGTGTCGTCCACGGCCGCCAGCGCGGTGGCGGGGTGGCTCGCGAGGGTGGCCGCCACCGCGTCCGTCAGCCGGGTGGCCGGTCCGCCCCGGTGGTGCAGGCGGCCCCGTTCGTCCAGGACCGCCTGCGTGCCGTCCGGGAGGCACGCGAGCGCCAGGACACGGTCCTCCCGCACCACCAGCAGCCCGTCGGGCGTGGTCGTCAGCGCGGTGCACGGCCTGCGGGACGACCATGCCAGGCTCCACGGCGCCCCGGTGGCCTGCTCGGTGAGGGCCGCGCCCAGGCGCGGGTCCGCGGCGTCGTCCAGAGCGGCGAGCAGGACCAGGGCGCGGTCGGCGGAGGGCTGGTCGCGGACCAGCGCCTGGCCGGCGCGCAGCCAGGCGGGGCGCAGGCCGCCGTGGGGGTCGGGGTCGGCTTCGTACGCCTCGGTGACGCGGACGGGGTCGGCCCGGCAGACGGCGGCCGGGTCGTCGAGGTCGACGGGCGCCGCGGGTCCGGGCGCGGGCGGCTCGTCGAGGACGACGTCGACGTGGCCGAGGGGCAGCAGGGTCCGTACGAGCTCGTGGTCCGGCGGCAGGGGCACCCGTACCGTCCGGCGCGGGCCGGCCAGCAGCGCCGAGAGCAGCTCGCCGGGCGTCCCGGCGACGACGCCCAGCCGGTTCGCCACCTCCCACACGGCAACGCGCATGCTCACTTCGCGCTGGTGAAGTGTTCGCGCGCCAGCGACTGGACGACCGGGAGGTCCTGGGCGATCAGCGCGTCGAGCAGCGCCGAGTGCTCGGCCGCGTCGGCTACCAGGTCCGCCCGCCGGATCGCCGGGCCGGCCACCAGGGGCCACTGGGACCGGCGGTGCAGGTCCTCGGCGACGGCGACGAGCTGTTCGTTGCCGGCCAGGGCGAGGACGGCGCGGTGGAAGGCACGGTCGGACTCGGCGTAGTGGGCGCGGTCGCCACGGGCGGCGGCGGCGGACGTGGCCTCGGCGAGGGGCCGCAGCTCGCTCCAGCGCTCGGCCGGGACGGTACGGGCCAGCCGCAGCATGACGGGGACTTCGAGCAGGGCGCGGACCTCGGCGAGCTCGGCCAGTTCGCGCGGGGTGCGTTCGGTGACGCGGAAGCCCCGGTTCGGTACGACCTCGACCGCGCCCTCGACCGCGAGTTGCTGCATGGCCTCGCGTACGGGGGTGGCGGAGACGCCGAAGCGGGCGCCCAGGGCGGGGGCGGAGTAGACCTCGCCGGGGACCAGCTCGCCGCCGACCAGGGCGGTGCGGAGGGCTTCGAGGATCTGGCCGCGTACGGAGTGGCGCTGCACGAGGCGGGGGGCCGGGGGCTCGCTGTGGGTGTGTTCGCCGCGGGTCTGCTCGGGCACCCGGACGTCGGTGTGCGGCTCCGGTGCCGGGTGCGACGGCGCCCGGTGCGGCACCGGATGCGACGGGGTGGGATGCGGCGTCGCCGGGCGCGGCGGCACCGGGTGTGACGGCGCGGTGTCGCGCGTTCTGCCCTGCTCCACTCGGGTCCTCCTGGCGATGCGTACGAGGGGCCCGGCTCGCGGCATGAGGGACCCCTGTGCACCATAGGCGCACAAGGACACCGTTCACACATCGATCAGATCGGGTAAGGTAAGGCTTACCTGCTAACGATCGCGATTCGGTGGTCCCCCACATGTCCGCTCCCGCGCTTCTCCCCGCTGCTCCCGCCGCTACGACGTCGCCCGTCTCGAGCGCGTACGCCCGTCTGGCGGAGGTCTTCCCAGGGCTGCGCGTGCAGGAGCTGGCGGACGGAGAACCGGCCCCCCGGGGCGCCGGCTGGGTGGGCGCGGACGAGCTGGCGGCGGGCGGTGCCGCCCTGGACGCGTTCCTCGCCTGGGACAACGCCCAGGTGCTGCGGGACTACGGACAGCAGGCCCGCCCGGACGTCGTGGCCAGTTTCGGTCTGCACCGGTATGCCTGGCCCGCCTGCCTGCTGATGACCGTGCCGTGGTTCCTGCACCGCCGGGTGCCGCGCCTGCCGGTCGGGGACGTGGCGTTCCAGCGGGCGCTGGGCCGGATGACGGTACGGGTGCGGGAGTTCGCCTGCCTGCCCGGTGACCCCGCCGCCGCGCTGCCGGGGGCCCGGGTCGTGCCGGACGAGGAGGCGCTGCGCGGCGAGGTGCGGGCGGCTGTCGCCGAGCACCTGGGGCCGGTGCTGGAGGGCTTCGGGCCGCGGATGCGGCGCGGCAAGCGGGCCCTGTGGGGCATGGCGACCGACGAGATCGTCGAGGGCCTGTGGTACATCGGGCACCTGCTGGGCGAGGAGCCCCGGGCCATGGCGGAGCTGGGACTGCTGCTGCCGGGGTCGGGCACGGCGAAGCCGTACGTCGGCACGGCCGGCTTCCGCGAGCTGGCCGGCCCGGACGGCACGCCGCTGCCGACCCGGGACCGGGCGAGCTGCTGCCTCTTCTACACCCTGCGCCCCGAGGACACCTGTGTCACCTGTCCGCGCACTTGCGACGCCGACCGCGTCGCCAGGTTGAGCGCATCGGCGTGACCTCCGGCTGACATCCATGCCACCCGACCGGGTGTCATAAATCGAACGCAACTCCCCTGCTGCATACGGCCGTTCGAGCAGATCGCACCTATTCGTATGCCCTGCGGCCACGATGGCGTTCTCTTGCTCCGAAACCCCGTGGGGCTCGGCGGCCTTCGGCCACTATGGCGCCGAAACGCCCTACCGCGAGCGATGCAAGGGACACCGCATGAGACTGACCGACATAGCGCTGGACTGGCTGCTTCCGGGTGGCGTGATGCTGGTGGGAGTCCTGGTGGCGGTGGCAGTGCTCACGCGCGGCAAGCGCGTCGGCGAGAAGGCCGCGGCCGACGACTCCTGGGAACGCAGCGAAGAGCGCCGCCGCCGCAAGGAAGCGGTCTACGGCACCGCCTCCTACCTGCTGCTCTTCTGCTGTGCGGCGGTCGCCGCCGCGCTCTCCTTCCACGGCCTGGTCGGCTTCGGCCGGCAGAACCTGAGCCTGTCCGGAGGCTGGGAGTACCTGGTCCCCTTCGGTCTCGACGGCGCCGCCATGTTCTGCTCGGTCCTCGCGGTGCGCGAGGCCAGCCACGGTGACGCGGCGCTCGGCTCCCGCTTGCTGGTGTGGACGTTCGCGGGCGCGGCCGCCTGGTTCAACTGGGTGCACGCCCCGCGCGGCATCGGCCACGCGGGCGCCCCGCACTTCTTCGCGGGCATGTCGCTGTCGGCGGCCGTGCTGTTCGACCGGGCGCTGAAGCAGACCCGCCGGTCCGCGCTGCGCGAGCAGGGCCTGGTGCCCCGGCCGCTGCCACAGATCCGGATCGTGCGGTGGCTGAGGGCACCCCGCGAGACGTTCGGCGCCTGGTCGTTGATGCTCCTGGAAGGCGTACGCACCCTGGACGAGGCGGTCGACGAGGTCCGCGAGGACCGGCGGCAGAAGGAGCAGGACCGGCAGCGTCGGCGCGAGCACCAGAAGCTGGAACGGGCGCGTCTGAAGGCGTTCAACCGCCAGCACCGGGCCTGGGGGCTCGGGCGCGGCGGCCGCCAGGTCGACGTCCCGACGATGAACGCCACCCAGGTCGACGTCCAGGCCGTGAACCCCGCGAACTCCCTGGGGGGCTCCGCCCCGGCCGCCGTCGGGGCGTCCGTCGCGGAGCCCGCCATATCCGACCGGGGACACCTGCCATCCCCGTCCCGGCCCTCCCTCCAGGCCGTGAAGGGCACTGATCCGCCCCGTACGGTCGACCTCACCGCCGAGGACGACACACAGACGCTGCCCCGGCTCGACTCGCTGGAGCAGAAACTCAAGGACCTGGAGCAGCAGTTCGGCTGACCGGTCCACAGGGCGGGGCCCCGCCGGTCGAGCGGGCCCCGCCCTGTTACGTCCTGGCGGGTGCGATGGCACCCGCGGACAGCTCGAACCAGACGATCTTCCCCACGCCGTGGGTGAGTACGCCCCAGGCGTCGGCGAGCCCCTGCACCAGGACCAGGCCTCTGCCGTGCGTACCGTCGTCGTCGGCGGGGCTGCACGGGGCGGGCAGGTCGGTGGCGAAGTCCCGTACCTCCACCCGCAGCGTCGAGGGGGTCATAGTGGCCGTGACCACCGCGCCGTGCTCGGTGTGTATCAGCGCGTTGGTCACCAGCTCGCTGGCCAGCAGCTCCGCGACGCCCGCCGCACCCGGTTCGCCCCAGTGCCGCAGCAGCTCGCGCAGCGCATGCCTCACCTCCGGCACCGCCGCCAGGTCCGTGCCCCCCACGTGCCGGCGCCACCGCACGAGCCTCCCGTGCCGTTCCGCTCCGGGAACCCGCCCGTCGGTTACGGGTCCAGCCCCTCCCTGACGTCCCATCATTTCCCCCACCCGCACGTCGTCGGCCCTTCTCCTCGAACAGGTTCACGGGATGCATGCCCCCGCCTACGCGCCGTCACGCCTGTGGATTCGCCGGTGCGGGGGGCGCCCGGGGGGCGCACCGGGGTAAGTCCCCGGCAGGCCGCGCGGAGCGGAGTCCGGGCGGTGACCGACCGGAGGAGGAGCCGTGCTGCACGGCGACCGCCACCTGGTGGAAGGGCCTCGAACGGCCATGCGCCAGTATGTGCGCCCCGCGCGTACGCGGCCCGCCTCCCGCTCGCGCCGACCGTCCCACGGCTGGTGCACGGCAGGCGGTTCTCCGCCGAGGACCTCGTGCCGCGTCCGTCCCGGATCGTCGCCCCGCGGCTCGTCAGGGCCTGGGGACGTTACGGAGGTTGGAGCGGGCCATCTGGAGCATCCGGCCCACTCCCCCGTCCAGCACGATCTTGCTGGCCGAGAGGGCGAAGCCGGTCACCATCTCCGCCTTGATCTTCGGCGGGATGGACAGCGCGTTGGGATCGGTCACCACGTCGACGAGCGCCGGGCCCTTGTGCCTGAAGGCGTCCTTGAGCGCGCCCGCGAGCTCCTTGGGCTTCTCCACCCGCACGCCGTACGCCCCTGCGGCACGGGCGATCGCCGCGAAGTCGGGGTTGTGGTTGGTGGTGCCGTACGAGGGCAGGCCGGCCACCAGCATCTCCAACTCGACCATGCCCAGCGAGGAGTTGTCGAACAGCACCACCTTCACCGGCAGGTCGTGCTGGACCAGGCTCAGGAAGTCGCCCATCAGCATGGAGAATCCGCCGTCGCCCGACATGGAGACGACCTGCCGCTTGCGGTCGGTGAACTGTGCGCCGATCGCCTGCGGCAGGGCGTTGGCCATCGAGCCGTGGCTGAACGAACCGATGATCCGGCGCCGCCCGTTGGGGGTGAGGTAGCGCGCCGCCCACACGTTGCACATACCCGTGTCAATGGTGAAGATCGCATCGTCGTCGGCGATCTCGTCCAGGACCGACGCCACGTACTCGGGATGGATCGGCCTGTGCTTCTCCACCTTCCGCGTGTACGCCTTGACGACGCCTTCCAGGGCGTCGGCGTGCTTCTTCAGCATCTTGTCGAGGAACCTGCGGTCCGTCTTGGCCCGTACGCGCGGGGTGAGGCAGCGCAGCGTCTCTCGGACATCGCCCCACACGGCCAGGTCGAGCTTGGAACGGCGCCCGAGGTGCTCGGGCCGGACGTCCACCTGGACGATCTTCACGTCGTCGGGCAGGAAGGCGTTGTACGGGAAGTCGGTGCCCAGCAGGATCAGCAGGTCGCACTCGTGCGTGGCCTCGTAGGCGGCGCCGTACCCGAGGAGCCCGCTCATCCCCACGTCGTAGGGGTTGTCGTACTGGATCCACTCCTTGCCGCGCAGGGCGTGCCCGACCGGCGACTTGATCCGTTCAGCGAACTGCATGACCTCCGGATGTGCGCCCTTGGTGCCGCTGCCGCAGAACAGCGTGACCTTGTCGGCGTCGTCGATGAGCCGGACCAGGGCGTCGATCTCGGCCTCGCCGGGGCGCACCGTCGGGCGGGAGGTGACGAGTGCGTGCTCCACCGCCTTCTCCGGCGCCTGCTCGGAGGCGATGTCACCGGGCAGGGAGACCACGCTGACGCCGCTGCGGCCGACGGCGTGCTGGATGGCCGTCTGGAGCAGCCTGGGCATCTGCTTCGGGCTGGAGATCAGTTCGCTGTAGTGGCTGCACTCCTGGAACAGCCGGTCGGGGTGGGTCTCCTGGAAGTAGCCGAGCCCGATCTCGCCGGAGGGGATGTGGGAGGCGAGCGCCAGGACGGGGGCCATCGAGCGGTGGGCGTCGTAGAGGCCGTTGATGAGGTGGAGGTTGCCGGGGCCGCAGGAACCCGCACAGGCCGCGAGGCTGCCCGTGATCTGGGCCTCGGCGCCGGCCGCGAACGCGGCGGTCTCCTCGTGCCGGACCTGGATCCAGTCGATTCCGCGGGTTCGGCGGATCGCGTCGACGACCGGGTTCAGACTGTCCCCGACGACCCCGTACAGCCGCCGCACCCCTGCGCGGACGAGGATGTCGACGAACTGTTCTGCCACACTCTGTTTGCCCATGGATCCATCCATGCACGACGGGCGCCGTTACGCCTCCCAGATCGCCGCGCCCGTACGGTCATCGGCGTACCCCTTCACCCTCAGCTGGGTGTCCGCCAGGAACTGCGCGAGGCCGGGCGGTTCGCCCGTACCCCAGCGCCGGGCGAGCTCCTCGGCGAGGGTGGGTTCGCCGCGCAGCGGCTCGGCCAGCCCCGGGCCGACCAGCAGCAGGGTGTCGCCGGGGCGGGCGACGGAGGCACGGAAGCGGAACGGTTCGACCGGTGGCGGGACGGGGTCCTCGGCGTACGGGGACGGGGGCGTCGTGATGCCGAGGTCCATGGTCAGCCGGTCGCCGTCCCGGGTCTCGGCGGGCGGGGAGCCGTAGCCGACGACGGGCTCGCCGGTCATGGCGGCCGCATCCGGAACCGGCGGTTCGATGTCCTGCCAGACACCGTCACGGAGGCGGAACAGCCCGCCCTCGCCGACGCCGAAGAACACCCGGGTGCGGCAGCCGGGGTCCGCGGTCAGCAGCAGGCAGCGCAGCCCGGCGGTGTACTCCCCGGGCGCCACGCCCAGGTCGGCGGCGCGGGCGCGGAGCCTGCCGTAGGAGCGGTCGGTGAGCCGGTGCAGCCCCGACTTGAGGTCGCCGCGGCGGCCGGCCCGGATGTCGTCGGCGAGCCGCGCGTGACTGCGGCCGACGGCTTCGCCGATCCAGTGGCAGGCGTCGGCGGCGGCGAGGTGCGCGCGCTCGGTGCCGCGCGCGCCGGTGGCGACGGCGACCAGCACGAGCGCGGCCTCGCCGGTGCCGAACCGGGCGGTGAGCAGCGCGTCGCGGCGCGGCTCGCCGCGGTAGCGGGCGGAGTCGCCCCGTACGGACGCGGCCCGCAGGGTGTACGTCCCGTACCGGGCGCCGTCCAGCACGGTGTCGGCGACGAGCTGGTCCAGTTCGTCCGCCCGGGCCGCCGGCAGGGCGGTCGGCTCGGGCTCGTAGGTGGGCGGACCGTCGCCGACGTACTCCACGCGGGGGCGCGGCAGGCGGAACGTGCGCGGGGCGCCCGGCGGGTCGTCCGCCGGGCCCTTCGGCTCCCAGGGGGCGCGGCCCCGGCCCGGCGGCCCGGCGGCGGTGCCGGACGCCGTGTCCGGTGCGGAGCGGTCGTACAGCTTGTCCCACCAGTCGTCCTCGCCGGTGGTGGGCGTATCCCCCTGTGGGCTCATGCCCTTAATTGTCGACCGCGCACGGCGTACGAAAACGGCCATCCGGGAAAAAGTGGCCCGCCGGGCGGCCCCACCCCCCACGGGAAGGACGCCCGGCGGAACCGGATCGGAGAGTAGCCGCTTTGGTCGAATCGTGAACCACCTGTCCACGGACTGGTCGGGGATGATGGGGCGCTGTGGCGACGAGGGGGTTTCAGGGGTGCTGGCGGCGATAGGACTGGACGAACGGCAGGAATCGGCGTACCGGGCGCTGGTCGCGGTGGGCGCGGCGGACATCGCGGATCTCGCGCACCGGCTGGACCTGCCGGAGCCGGAGACCGAACGGGCACTGCGGCGGCTGGAGTCGCACGGGCTGGCCGCCCGGTCGTCGGCGCGCAGCGGTCGGTGGGTGGCGGCACCGCCCGCGGTCGCGCTGGGCGCACTGCTGACGCGGCAGCGGCATCAGCTGGAGCAGGCGGAGCAGGCGGCGGCACGGCTGGCGGAGGAGTTCCGGGCGGAGGCGGCGGAGCCCGCCGCCCACGACCTGGTGGAGGTGGTGACCGGCGCGAGCGCGGTGGAGCACCGGTTGCGTCAGCTGGTGGCGGGTGCGGCGGAGGAGGTGTGCGCCCTGGTCACGGGCGGTCCGGTCGTCGGGGTGCCGGAGCGCGGGGTGGCGTACCGGGTGGTGGTGGAGCGTGAGGTGCTGTCGCTGCCGGGCGGGGTCGCCGGGGTGTCGTCGGCGCTCGGCCCGGACGTACGGGTCCGGGTGGCCGACCGGGTGCCGACGCGGCTGGTTCTCGTCGACCGGTCGCCGGCGATGGTGCCCCTGACGGGCCGGGGCACCGAGCCGGTGGCGCTGGTGGTGCACGCGAGCGGGCTGCTGGAGGCGTTGACGGCCCTGTTCGAAGCGGTGTGGCGGGACGCGCTGCCGCTGCGCCTGGGGGCGGGCGGCGAGGTCACCGAGGAGCAGCCGCCGGGTCCGGACGCGACCGACCTGGAGATCCTGTCGCTCCTGCTGGCCGGCCTGACGGACGCGAGCGTCGCCAAACAGCTCGACCTGGGCCTCCGAACGGTCCAGCGCCGGGTGAAAGGGCTGATGGAACTGGCGGGTGTCACGACGCGCCTCCAACTGGGCTGGTACGCGCACGAGCGCGGCTGGGTGACACGCGCCTGAACTGCGGGAGCGGGAAGGGTCCGGCACGCTGGCCACATGGGTGCGTGGCAGGTGCTCCTGGCCGGGCTGGTGATGCTGCTCGGGCTGTTCGGCGTGCTCGTACCGGGCGTGCCGGGCGCGTGGCTGGTGTGGGCCGCGGTGATGTGGTGGTCGCTCCAGGTGAAGACCGGTCTGGCCTGGTGGCTGCTCGTCGGCTCCACCACGCTGCTGCTGGTGACACAGGTCGTCGTCTGGCAGCTCCCGGCGCGTCGGCTGCGCGGCGTCGGGCTGACACGGCGGATGGTGGCGTACGCCGGTGTCGGCGCGCTGCTCGGGTTCATCCTGCTGCCGGTCGTGGGGGCCGTGCCCGGGTACATCGGCGGGATCTACCTGTGTGAGCGGCTCCGGCTCGGCGGGCACGGCCGGGCCATGACATCCACCCGGACGGTCATGCGGGCGATCGGGGCGAGCGTGCTGGTGGAGCTGTTCGCGTGTCTGCTGATCGTCGGCGCGTGGATGGGCGCGGTGTTCGCCGGCTGACGAGGCGCGTGGCGTACGAGCGCCAGGGGCGCCACTCCTCGCGGTCCGCGTCCGCGGAGAGCGCCACGTCCGGGTCCCCGAGCGCCCGCATCCGGATGAGCGCGGCGGCCTCGGCGGTGACCCCGGGCACCGCGCGCAGCGCCCGCTCGGCCTCGTCACGGTCGGCCCCCGTGTCGAGCCGCAGCTCCCCGCCCGCCAACGCCGCCGCGAGGTGCCCCGCCGTCGTGTGCCCGGTCAGCGCCCCCGGTTCGGGGAAAAGGTGCGTGAGTCCGCCGCACGGCACCTCCAGCACCGTTCCGTGCTCCTCGACCAGCCGCGCCGCCTCCGCCCGGCCCACGAGTGCCCGCACCGCGAACTCCTCGGGCTCCGCCGCGCCGGGCGACCGCGGTCCGAGCGCGGGGTCGATGCCGAGCCGCTCGGCCACCGCGTACGGGTCGGCGTCCAGGTCGAACAGGCGTCGTAGCCGCTGTACGGCGGTGGTGAGGTCCCGCAGATCGCCGAGGTGAATCCGCGCGTCCAGCCACGGTCCGTCCGACCGCTCGTCGACGGCCACGATTCCGTGCCCGTACGGCAGCCGCAGCGTGCGCCGGTACGTCCGGGCACCCACCACGCCCACGACCTCCTCGATCCGCGCGACGGCCTCACCCTCCAGCAGATCGAACACCTCGCGCCGCGCGTAGGGCCCGCGGTGGGCGAGCCGCAGCGGAATCCCCCCGCTCCCCTCCCCCGCCCTGCCCCGCGCCTCCGCGCGCAGCGCACTGGGCGTACGGGCGTAGATCTGCCGGATCGTGTCGTTGAACTGCCGCACGCTCGCGAACCCCGCCGCGAAGGCGATCTCCGTCACGGGCAGCCGGGTCGTCTGGAGCAGCACCCGCGCGGCGTGGGCGCGCTGCGCACGGGCCAGCGCGACGGGCCCGGCGCCGAGCTCGGCGTTGAGCTGCCGCTGCAATTGCCGCGCGCTGTACCCCAGCCGCCCGGCGAGCCCGGGGACGCCCTCCCGGTCCACCACGCCGTCGCCGATCATGCGCATCGCGCGGCCGACGACGTCGGCGCGTACGTTCCAGGCGGCGGACCCGGGCACGGCGTCCGGCCTGCACCGCCGGCAGGCCCGGAACCCGTGCCGCTGCGCCGCGGCGGCGGTCGGGAAGAACCTCACGTTGCGCCGTGCGGGCGTGACCGCGGGGCAACTGGGGCGGCAGTAGATGCCGGTCGTCTCGACGGCGAAGAAGAACTCCCCGTCGAAGCGCGCGTCACGGCTGCTGACGGCCTCGTACCTGCTGTCGTCGTCCACGGCACCAGTCTCCGCCGCCGCCCGGCTCACGCACTGGCGGTTTTCGGACACGGTGATCCGCCCCCGGCTTCCGCCGTCGCGCCCGGGCCACTTGGAGCCGGTACGCCCGGGGGCAACCGCCCCCACCGGGGGGAACCGCCCCGCAGAGGCAACCGCCCCGACTGGACGAGCCGCATCGGAACGGCAACCGCCCCACGGGGCAAGCCCCCCCCAGCCGGGGCAACCGCCCCGACCGGGGGGAGCCGGCCCGCGAGGTGGCGGGCGTCAGCGGTCGCGGCCGCCGCGTTTGGCTTCGAGGGCCGCGCGGCCGACCGCGGACTTGCGCTTCCAGTCCTTGAGGATCTCGGACCGCAGGCGGGCGTCGGTCTTGGCGACGATCCTCTGGTTCTCGCGCAGCAGCTTGCGGTAGCTGTCGAGCCGGCGCTCGGGCAGCGAGCCGTCCTCGATGGCGGCGAGGACCGCGCAGCCCGGCTCCGTCAGGTGCGCGCAGTCGTGGAAGCGGCACTCCTCCGCCAGTTCCTCGATCTCCGAGAAGACCTGGCCGACGCCGGACTCGGCGTCGTACAGGCCGACGCCCCGCAGGCCCGGTGTGTCGATCAGGACGCCCCCGCCCGGGAGGGCGAGGAGGTTGCGGGTGGTCGTGGTGTGGCGGCCCTTCCCGTCGACCTCCCGGGTGGCCTGGACGGCCATGACGTCCTCGCCGAGCAGGGCGTTGGCGAGGGTCGACTTGCCCGCGCCGGACGTGCCGAGCAGCACACTGGTGCCGCCCGCGACGACGGCGGCGAGGACGTCGACGCCCTCACCTCCGACGGCGCTCACCGGCAGCACCTGCACACCCGGCGCGGCCGTTTCGACGTCCTGCACCAGGTACGACAGACCGACCGGGTCGGGCACCACGTCCGCCTTCGTCAGAGCGACAAGCGGCTGCGCGCCCGATTCCCAGGCGAGGGCGAGGAACCGTTCGATCCGGCCGAGGTCCAGCTCGACGGAGAGCGGGACGGCGATGATCGCGTGGTCCACGTTGGCGGCGAGGATCTGCCCCTCGGACCGGGTGGAGGAGGTGGAGCGTACGAAGGCGGTGCGGCGCGGCAGATACGCCCGCACGTAACGGGGGTTGCCGTGGCTTTCGACGGCGGCCCAGTCACCGGTGCAGATGACCCGCAGGGGGTCGTGCGGGGTGACGAACGCGGTGTCCGCGCGGACGACGCCGCCCGCGGTGACGATGTCGCACTGGCCGCGGTCGACCCGTACGACACGCCCGGGAACCAGCCCTTGGCCGGCGTACGGGGCGAACTCGGTCTCCCAGTGGGCGTCCCAGCCGTACGGCGAGAGGGCGTGCGAGGAAGACGAAGCAGAAGCGAGGGACAAGGGGGAACCCTTCGAAGGGTGGCCCCGGGCGGCGCCCGCTGCGGGCGACGTGTCAGCCGGTGACCACGGAGGTGGAGTGAAGGAACGTCTGGATGTGGGCAGCGCCCGTCGCAGCGACAGCCATCGGTCACACCTCCCGGTCATGTACTCGCGGTTCTGCGGAACTCCCTCACCCTAACCAGCCGCCCCAACGGCACGCCAAGGGTTTTTCTCCTAGGCGGCCTCGAGCGTCGCGGCACCGAAGGAGACGTCGAAACGGTCGCACCAGATGCTGACGCTGGTGTACTTGCCCGGGTCGAACTCGTCGGGCAGCGCGTAGTTCTGGTCTCCCTTGTTGCCCTTGAGGTCGCCGAGGCTGAGGTGGGCGCCGTCGTCGAAGACGTGCCAGCCGGCCTTGCCCTCGCGCACGGGGGCGTCGGTGACCCACACCTTCAGGTCGGGGCCGTTGCTGGTGTCGAGGTTCTCGATCCGGAGGATCCGCGATCCGTCGGCCAGCTTCACCACGCGTACGGTGCCGGTGGTGCTGTGCTCGTGGCTGATCAGGGTGCCGGTGGCGAGCGTCTGTGGCCCGGCGGGCTTCGCCGGCGCGGAGGGCACCGCCGAGGGGTCGGCGGGCGCCGTGGACGGTGCCGTCGGCGGCACCGCCTCGCTCACCGTCCGGTCCGCCCACAGCTTCCACGGCTGGAACCAGTAGAGCCCGAAGCCCACCGCCGCCAGCACGAGAACCAGGGCGCCGATCATCACCTTGCCGGTCATCAGACGTCTTACGCGTGTCACGACTGCCTCCTGGGATTCCGCATGTCCTGGTCCCCATTCAACGCGGGAAAGGCCCAGTTGAGGCCGGTGATCCGATGACGAAAGTCTTACGTCCCGGTCGCCGCGGGCAGCGTCACCTCGAAGCGGCAGCCGCCCTGGACGTTGTGCACGCCCGTGTGGCCCTGGTGCGCCTCGACGATGCCGCGCACGATGGCGAGGCCCAGGCCCGCGCCTGCGGGCGGGGTGCGGGCGGCGGTGCCGCGCCAGCCGGTGTCGAACACCCGGGGAAGGTCGTCCTCCGGTATACCGCCGCAGCCGTCGGTGACGGACAGGACCACCTCGTCGGCGCGGCGCTCGGCCGCGACGGCGACCGTGCCGTCGGGCGGGGTCCGGCGGATGGCGTTGACGAGGAGGTTGGCCAGGACCCGGGTCATCTCCCGGCCGTCCACCTCGACGGGAACCGCGTCGACCCGCTCGCCGACGAGTTGGACGCCCAGCTCGCGGGCGAGCGGGTCGGCACCCGCCATGGCCTCGCCGACCAGGTCGTACACGGATATCCGGGACGGGGTGAGCGCCAGTGTGCCGGCGTGGATGCGGGACAGGTCGAAGAGGTCACCGACCATGGCGTTGAGCCGGTCCACCTCGGTGCGGATCTGCCGGAAGTAGCGCTGCGGGTCCGGCGCGACACCGTCCTCCAGGGCTTCGGACATGGCGCGCACTCCGGCCAGAGGGGTGCGCAGGTCGTGCGATATCCAGGTGACGAGGTCGCGCCGGGAAGCCTCCAAGGCCTGTTCACGCTCGCGCGACGCGGCCAGTCTGGCGCTGGTGGCGGCCAGTTCGCGGCTGAGGTCGGCCAGCTCCGCGGTCGCCGCGCCGTCGGGTGCGGCGAAGCTGCCACCCTCGCCGAACGTGCGGGCGGCGAGGGCCAGTTCCCGGCTGCGGGCGACGACCCAGCGGCCGAGTACCAGCGCGGTGACCAGTGAGACGACCGCGGCCATGGCGACGACGGTGGTGACGACGGAGAAGTCGTGCGGCTCGAGGAACATCGCTTTGCAGACGGTGAGGGTGCCCGCCAGCATCGCGGTCACCGTGACGGCCGCGACGACCGTCAGCGAGACCACGACCGACTTGTGGCGCAGCGCGCGCAGTACCAGGGCGCCGACGAGCCCGGCGGCGGACGCCCCCGCGAAGGCGTACCCCGCGATCAGCAGCAGGTCACGCACGGCTGCCTCCCTGGTCGGCATCGCGCGCCTCGAAGCGGTACCCGACTCCCCACACGGTCCGGATGAGCCGGGGGTCGGCCGGGTCGTCCTCGACCTTGCCGCGCAGCCGCCGCACATGGACGGTGACGGTCGACAGGTCGCCGAACTCCCAGCCCCACACCTCGCGCATCAGCGCCTCCCTGCTGTGCGCCTGGCCGGGGTGGCGCACCAGGTGGGCGAGCAGGTCGAACTCGCGCAGCGTCAGCGGCAGTTCCCTGCCGTCCTTGGTGGCCCGGCGCGCGGCGGGGTCCAGGGTGATGCCACCGGCGCTGACGGGGGCCTCGGCCGACGGGGCGGCAGCGCCGCGGCGCAGCACGGACTCGACGCGCAGCACCAGCTCGCGCGGACTGAACGGCTTGGTCACATAGTCGTCGGCGCCGACCTCCAGGCCCAGGATCCGGTCCTCCTCGTCACCGCGGGCCGTGAGCATGATGACCGGCACGGGCCCTTGGCCGCGCAGGGTGCGGCACACCTCCAGACCGTCCATGCCGGGCAGCATCAGGTCGAGCACGACGAGGTCCGGGCGGTGGTCGGCGGCGAGCCGCAGCGCCTCGGGGCCGTCGGCCGCCCGTGCCACGGCGAACCCGGCCCGCTCCAGGTAGCCCGTGACGACTTCGGAGACCGTGGGGTCGTCGTCCACGACGAGGATGTTCCGCATGTCGCCAGTGTCGCTCAGGGCACTGACATCGACCCATGACGATTCGATGACGTCCGGTGGCCTCCGCCGACGTCCGATTCGTACAAGACCGGGCCGCGCGCTCCCGCCTACCGTCCCCGTATGACCAGTGAACGGACTCCCGTACCCCGACTCGACGCGATCGGCGTCGTCGTCTCCGACATGGCCGCCTCGCTCGCCTTCTACCGCCGCCTCGGCCTGGACATCCCGGCCGGTGCCGACTCCTCCCCGCATGTCGAGGTCACCCTGCCCGGTGGCCTGCGGGTGCTGTGGGACACCGAGGAGGTGATCCGTTCCTTCGATCCCGACTGGACCCGCCCCCGGGGAGGGGACCGGCTCGGCCTCGCCTTCCGCTGCGCGAGCCCCGCCGAGGTCGACGCGACCTACGACGCCCTGGTCGCAGCCGGTCACCGGGGGCATCTGAAGCCCTGGGACGCGGTGTGGGGCCAGCGCTACGCGGTGGTGCTGGACCCGGACGGCTGCGGGGTGTCCCTCTTCGCCGACACCGACACCGACACCGACGCCGACACGGACGCGGCGTAGGCGCCCAGCGTGGTGCCGCCGAGGGCGCGCATCTCGCGTGCGAGGTGCGCCTGGTCGGTGCAGCCCGCCTCGGTGGCCGCGCGGGCGTACGGCACTCCGGATCGTACGAGCGCGAGGGCGCGTTGCAGGCGCAGCACCCGGGCCAGGGTCTTGGGCCCGTACCCGAAGGCGTCCAGCGACCGCCGGTGCAGCTGCCGGGCGCCGAGCCCGACGGCCCGGGCGGTGGCCGCGACCGTCCGCCCGGCGTTCAGCGCGTCGACGACCGCCCGCAGCAGGGGGTCGGGGCGCGGTGCGTCGGCGGCGCTGCGCAGCGCCAGCTCCTCCAGCGCGGCGGCCTGGTCGGCGGCTTCCCCCACCCGCTCGGCCAGCTGCCGCACCCGGTCGCCGGGCCACAGGACGGCGAGCTCCACGCGCTGGTCGCGCAGTTCGTGCGCGGGCACACCGAGCAGGGCGGGGGCGTCCCCGGGCGCGAAGCGGACGCCGGCGTACCGGGCGCCGGGGTCGTCGGGAACGTACGCCCGGGTGTCGGGCCCGGCGACGTACAGCCGTCCCTCGCTCCACAGCAGGTCCATGCAGCCGTCGGGCAGCACGGAGAAGGAGACCGCCGGCCCGCCGGTACGGGTCCAGACGACGGCGCCGTCGAGCCGCGAGGGCCGTTCCTCGTACACGCGTCCAAGGCTAGACGGAGCCGCCCTGATCCCGGTCCCGGTCCCGGTCCCGCTCCCGCGCCTTGTCCCGCTCCCGCTCCCGGTCCTTCTCCCGGCCCTTCTCCCGCTCCTTCTCGCGTTCGCGTTCCTTGTCCTTCGCCGTGTGGAGCCGGGACTTCACGTCGTCCGGCGGCAGGAACCGCGACCAGCGCTCCGGGAACTCCGACGGCATGTCGGGGTCGTCGTCGTCCAGGCCCTCGACAGCCGCCTTCGCGCGCGCGACCAGGGCGGCGGCCTCGGCCGTGCGGGCGCGTTCGTTCTCCGCGCGGGCCGCGGCCGTGGCGACCGACGGCCAGACGCGGTCGATCGCGGCGTTCACCGCCGCGCCGACCAGGACCGCGAAGGCGGAGATGCCGATCCAGAGCAGGACCGCGATGGGCGCGGCGAGCGAGCCGTAGATCGTCGGGCCCTCGACCGTACTGGTGAGGTAGATGCGCAGCAGGAAGCTGCCGAGCACCCACATGGCGAGGGCCACCAGCGCGCCGGGGACGTCCTCGATCCACGGGGACCGCACCGGGACGGACACGTGGTACAGGGTGGTGAGGAAGGCGATGGACAGCAGGATCATGACCGGCCAGTACAGGACGGAGACGACCTCGGTCCCCCAGGGCACGAGTTCCACCACCCGGTCCGGGCCGACCACCGCCAGCGGCAGGACGACCGCGCCGATGAGCAGGGCGACGATGTAGAGCAGGAAGGCGAGCAGCCGGGTCGCCACGATGCCGCGGTGGCCGTCCAGGCCGTACATCACGGTGATGGTGTCGATGAAGACGTTCACCGCCCGCGAGCCCGACCACAGCGCGATGGCGAAACCGATCGAGATGATGTCGGGGCGGCCGCCGTGGGTGACGTCCGCCAGCAGCGGCTTGGCGATGTCGTTGACGCCCCGCTCGGACAGGACCGTGCCGACCGCCCCGAGGATGTTGCGCTCGATGGAGGCGACGGTGGTGGTGTCGGTCCACTCGTCGATGTAGCCGAGGAGCCCGATGAGCCCGAGCATCAGGGGCGGCAGCGACAGGAGGGTGAAGAACGCCGCCTCGGCGGCGAGACCGAGGATCCGGTACTCGATGCACGAATTGACGGTGTCCTTCAGGAGCAGCCAGACCATCCTCCGCTTCGACACGTTGCGGTAGAGGGCCCGGGCCCGGTGGAGTCTGCCCTGGGACCGGTCAGGCCCCGGGGGTGTTTCATTTGCTGCCTGCACCTCCTTACCGTATCCGCATGGCGACCACCACCCACACAGTGACCAACCAGCCTCCGCCCCTGGTCGGGTACGACGTCTTCACCGCCGACCGGGCCCTGAACGAGGCCGTGGAACGTCACCTTCCGCTCGAACTCCTCGACGAGGCCCGCCAGGAGCTGTCGTCCCTCGGCACCACCGCCGGGTCCGCCCAGGCGCAGGAGTGGGGGTTCCTCGCCAACGAGAACCCGCCCAAGCTGCGCACCCACGACCGGTACGGCCACCGGATCGACCACGTCGACTTCCACCCCGCCTGGCACCGGCTGCTCGGTCACGCGGTGACGAACGGGCTCACCAACGCCTGGGGCCGGCCGGGCGGTCATGTGCGGCGCGCCGCCGGGTTCCTGGTGTGGACGCAGACCGAGGCCGGGCACGGCTGCCCGCTGTCGATGACCCATGCCGCCGTTCCGGCGCTGCGCACGGATCCCGCGCTCGCCGCCGTGTGGGAGCCGAAGCTGACCTCGCAGATCTACGAGGGCGAGGAGCTGCGGCCCGCCGTCGACAAGACCGGAGTGCTCTTCGGGATGGGTATGACGGAGAAGCAGGGAGGCAGTGACGTACGGGCGAACACGACGACCGCGACGCCTCTGGAGGCGGCGGGCGAGTACGTCCTGACGGGGCACAAGTGGTTCTGCTCGGCGCCGATGAGCGACGCCTTCCTGGTGCTGGCGCAGGCCCCGGACGGTTTGACGTGCTTCCTGGTGCCGCGCGTACTGGAGGACGGCGACCGGAACGTGTTCCGGATCCAGCGGCTGAAGGACAAGCTCGGCAACCGGTCGAACGCGTCGAGCGAGGTGGAGTTCGACGGGACGTGGGCGCGCCGGGTCGGCGAGGAGGGGCGCGGGGTGCGCACCATCATCGAGATGGTGGCGGCGACCCGGCTGGACTGCGTGGTCGGCTCGGCGGCGCTGATGCGGCAGGCGGTGGCGCAGGCGGTGCACCATGCCGCGTACCGCAGCGCGTTCGGCGGCGTACTGATCGAGAAGCCGCTGATGCGCAACGTACTGGCCGATATGGCGCTGGAGTCGGAGGCGGCGACGACGCTGGCGATGCGGCTCGCGGCCGCCTACGACACCGACTCCGAGGCCGAACGGGCGTTCCTGCGCCTGGCGGTGCCCGCGGCCAAGTACTGGGTGACCAAGCGGTGTACGCCGGTGACGGCGGAGGCGCTGGAGTGCCTGGGCGGCAACGGGTACGTGGAGGAGTCCGGGATGCCCCGGCTGCTGCGCGAGTCGCCGCTGAACTCCATCTGGGAGGGGTCGGGCAACGTCCAGGCGCTGGATGTGCTGCGGGCCATCCAGAGGGAGCCGCACGCGCTGAACGCCTTCCTGGAGGAGGTCGGCAAGGCGCGGGGCGCGGACCACCGGCTGGACGGGGCGATCAAGGACCTGCTGGCCGAGCTGGCGGACCTGGACGGTATCGAGGCGCGGGCGCGGCGGCTGGTGGAGCGGATGGCGCTGGTGCTCCAGGGGTCGCTGCTGGTGCGGTGGGCACCGTCGGCGGTGGCGGACGCGTTCTGCGCCTCACGGCTGGGCGGGGACTGGGGGGCGGCGTTCGGGACGCTGCCGCACACCCTGGACCTGGCGGCGCTGGTGGAGCGGGCGCGGGCGGTCGTCTGACGGCCCGTCCCCGGGCGGGCGCGCTGGTGGGCGCGGGCCGTGTGTCCGATCGGCCCGCGCCCGGAGAGCGGCTGGGATGGTGCTGCGCCGACACGGCACCATCCCGTCGCCGTACCACTTTCGTACGGGACCACGGCTGTTCGCGAGAGTTGCAAAGGGTTGCAGCGTGGTGGGCGATATCGGAGCGCGTCGCCGCCGGGCAGGGGAGGATGGGGTGACACGTACCAGCCACCAGGTGGGGCGGCAGCGGGGAGGACCGGTGCGTCAGGCCACAGTCGACATGACACGGCTCGCCGCGATGGACACGCGCGAGGCGGCGTTGCTGCTCAAGGGCGTGCGGGAGGCGGCGCTGAAGGGCGGGCGGTCGCCGCTGGCGCCCCGCGCCGACATACGTGAGTCGTGGCAGCGGATGCTGCGCAAGGGGGTGGATCCGGACAAGGACCACCGTGCGGGGCTGCTGCCTCCGGGGGAGATCGAGCGCCGGCGCGCCGCCTCGCCGCTGGCGGCGCTGCTGCCGGTGCTGCGCGAGGGGCTGGTGTCCTGCTCGGCCGGGTCCGACGCGGTGCAGCACATCATGGTCGTGGCGGACGCCGAGGGCCGGGTGCTGTGGCGCGAGGGCAGTGCGGCCGTCCTGCGGAAGGCGGACGGGCACGGGTTCGAGCCGGGTGCCGACTGGACGGAGACGACCGTCGGTACGAACGGGGTGGGCACCGCGCTGGTGACCCGCCGCCCGGTGCAGGTCCACTCGGCGGAGCATTTCGTCTCGACGCACCACTCATGGACGTGCGCGGGCGCTCCGATCACCGATCCGAGGGACGGGAAGCTGCTCGGCGCGGTGGATGTGAGCGGGCCGCTGGCGACGATGCACCCGGCGACGCTGATGCTGGTGAGTTCGGTCGCCAGGCTGGCGGAGGCGGAGCTGCGCAACCGGCACTTCGCCGATCTGGCGCGGCTGCGCGCCGTGGCCGCGCCGATTCTGTGCCGGGTGGGCGGCAAGGCGCTGGCGGTGGACGCGCACGGCTGGCTGGCCGGTGTGACGGGGATGCCGCCGGTGGACCGGCTGTCGCTGCCGGCGTCGTTCCGGGCGGGCCGGGTGTGGCTGCCGTCGCTGGGCATGTGCGCGGTGGAGCCGCTGCCGGGCGGGTGGCTGCTCCGGCTGGTGGACGAGGAGGCGCGGGCGGCGGGCGCGTCGAGCCGGCTGGTGCTCGACGTGAGCCGGCCGCGCCGCTGCTCGCTGGAGGTGTCGGGGGCGGCGGGCAGCTGGACGCAGGAGCTGAGCCCGCGCCACACGGAGCTGCTGTACGTGCTGGCCCTGCACCCGGACGGCCGCACGGCGGCGGAACTGGCGTACGACGTGTTCGGCGACCGGACGCGTACGGTGACGGTCCGGGCGGAGATGTCCCGGATACGCCGTACCCTGGCGGGCGTGCTGGAGCACCGGCCGTACCGCTTCCGCGAGGAGGTCGAGGTGGAGGTGGTCCACCCGGAGGACCCGGCCGGTCTGCTCCCCCACTCCACGGCCCCGGCGGTACGCGCCTCCCGGGGCGGGGCGGGCGCGGTGGGCGCGGACGGGACCTGATCGCCCCGCCGGCCGGGCGCATGGTTCGCTTGGGCGTATGAGCATCACCGTGACCACCTGGTCCCTCGAACAGACCTCCCCCGGCGATCTGCGGCCCGCCGCCGAGCCCGCCGGGGATGTCCGGATCGTACGGGCCGAGGTACCCTCGCCCGAGTTCAGCCGGTTCCTCTATACGGCGGTGGGCGGGGACCTCCGCTGGACGGACCGGCTGGGGCTGACGTACGCGCAGTGGCAGGAGATCGTCGAGCGGCCCGGGGCGGAGATCTGGGTGGCGTACGAGAAGGGGACGCCGGCCGGGTACGTGGAGCTGGACCCGCAGGACGACGGGGTCGTGGAGATCGTGTACTTCGGGCTGATACCCGCGTTCCGCGGGCGGCGGATCGGTGGGCACCTGCTGTCCTACGGTGTGGCGCGCGCCTGGGACCTGGCCGAACGCTGGCCGGGGCGGCCCGAGACGAAGCGGGTGTGGCTGCACACCTGCTCCCTGGACGGGGAGCACGCGATGGACAATTATCTGCGCCGTGGCTTCAGGCTCTTCAGCACCGAGGTGACCGAGGAGCCGGAGGCGGCCGCCCCCGGACCGTGGCCGGGCGCGGCCGCCCACTGAGGCTCCTTGCTTCCCGCCCCGGCCCTGTCGCCGTCCCGGCGGCGGGGCCGCCCCGCGGCCCCAGGGCGCCGCTCGTGCTCGCGTGATGCAGACCACATATGTCCATGATGCGGGACACCTATGTCCATATCGCGGACGAACCTGGACTGGGTCCAAAGTCCCATGGCACGCTTCCGTCATGTCTCGAGCTGGAATTGCCTTGGTGAGTCGGCGGCACGTCGACCTCGGCCGCATGTCCAGCGCCATCTGTCCGGTGAGCTGATCAGACCAGCACCGCCGCGATCCCCGAACTTCTGAACCCCCAGCGCACCGCCGCGCCACCTCCTGCTCAGCGCGCGAGTGTGCAGGTCAGAGCCGCCCTCCTGCAGTCCCGAAGGACGTATCGTCATGGCCGCCACCCCTGAAAAGCCCGCCTCCGCCACCGCCCGTCGCAAGACCGGGCGTCACCGTGGCGAAGGCCAGTGGGCTGTGGGCCACTTCACGCCCCTCAACGGCAACGAGCAGTTCAAGAAGGACGACGACGGTCTCAACGTACGGACACGTATTGAGACGATCTACTCCAAGGCCGGCTTCGACTCGATCGACCCCAACGACCTGCGGGGCCGGATGCGCTGGTGGGGCCTCTACACCCAGCGCAAGCCCGGGATCGACGGCGGCAAGACGGCGATCCTGGAGCCGGAGGAGCTGGACGACGAGTACTTCATGCTGCGCGTCCGCATCGACGGCGGCCGCCTGACCACCGAGCAGCTCCGGGTCATCGGGGAGATCTCGCAGGAGTTCGCGCGCGGGACCGCCGACATCACGGACCGGCAGAACGTCCAGTACCACTGGATCCGCATCGAGGACGTGCCCGAGATCTGGAACCGCCTCGAAGCGGTGGGCCTGTCCACGACCGAGGCGTGCGGTGACACCCCGCGCGTCATCCTCGGCTCCCCGGTGGCCGGGATCGCCGAGGACGAGATCATCGACGGCACGCCCGCCATCGACGAGATCCAGCGCCGGATCGTGGGCAACAAGGACTTCTCCAACCTGCCCCGCAAGTTCAAGTCGGCGATCTCCGGCTCCCCGCTGCTCGACGTGGCGCACGAGATCAACGACATCGCGTTCGTCGGCGTGAACCACCCCGAGCACGGCCCCGGCTTCGACGTGTGGGTCGGCGGCGGGCTCTCCACCAACCCCAAGATCGGTGTGCGGCTCGGCGCGTGGGTGCCGCTCGACGAGGTCCCGGACGTGTACGAGGGCGTCATCTCGATCTTCCGCGACTACGGCTACCGCCGGCTGCGCAACCGCGCCCGCCTGAAGTTCCTGGTCGCCGACTGGGGTGCGGAGAAGTTCCGCCAGGTACTGGAGGACGAGTACCTGAAGCGCAAGCTGGTCGACGGCCCGGCGCCCGAGCAGCCCGTACAGCAGTGGCGCGACCACGTGGGCGTGCACCGGCAGAAGGACGGCCGCTTCTACGTCGGCTTCGCGCCGCGCGTCGGCCGCGTCGACGGTGCCACGCTCACCAAGATCGCCGAGGTGGCCCAGGCCCACGGCTCCGGCCGGCTGCGGACCACCGCCGAGCAGAAGATGCTCGTCCTCGACGTCGAGGAGGCACAGGTCGAGTCGCTGGTGGCGGGGCTGGAGGCGCTGGACCTCCAGGTCAAGCCGTCGCCGTTCCGGCGCGGCACGATGGCCTGCACCGGCATCGAGTTCTGCAAGCTGGCGATCGTCGAGACCAAGGCGCGCGGCGCGTCGCTGATCGACGAGCTGGAGCGCCGCATCCCGGACTTCGACGAGCCGATCACCATCAACATCAACGGCTGCCCCAACGCCTGCGCGCGTATCCAGGTGGCGGACATCGGTCTCAAGGGCCAGCTGGTCCTCGACGACGAGGGCAACCAGGTCGAGGGCTACCAGGTCCACCTGGGCGGCGCCCTCGGCCTGGAGGCGGGCTTCGGCCGCAAGGTGCGCGGCCTGAAGGTCACCTCCGCCGAGCTGCCGGACTACATCGAGCGGGTCCTCACGCGCTTCCAGGAGGAGCGCGAGGACGGCGAGCGCTTCGCCACCTGGGCGGCGCGTGCGTCGGAGGAGGCCCTTTCGTGAGCGACGCACGCGCGGCCGCCGGGCCGCAGATGACGACGATGGCCGCACCTCTGCGCCGCGCGGGCGGAGAAGCGAACAAGGGGGCGCTGTGAGCGAGCGTGCGGCACCGTTCCACTGCCCCTACTGCGGCGACGAGGACCTGCGTCCCAGCGAGCAGGGGCACGGCGCCTGGGAATGCGCGGCATGCAATCGAGCCTTCCAGTTGAAGTTCCTCGGGTTGCTGGCCCGGGGACTTCAGCGCAACGACTCTGGAGGGGAAGCGATATGACGGCGGTTCAGAGCAAGGAACAGCTCAAGGCGCTCGCCGAGCAGGCGGGCCGGGACCTCGAGGAGGCCTCGCCCCTGGAGATCCTGAAGTGGGCGGCCGACACCTTCGGCCCGCGCTTCTGCGTCACTTCCTCGATGGAGGACGCGGTCGTCGCCCACCTCGCCTCCCGGGTCATGCCCGGCGTGGACGTCGTCTTCCTCGACACCGGCTACCACTTCCCCGAGACCATCGGGACCCGTGACGCGGTCGACGCGGTGATGGACGTCAACGTCATCACACTGACTCCGCGCCGGACGGTGGCCGAGCAGGACGCCGAGTACGGCCCGAAGCTGCACGACCGCAACCCGGACCTGTGCTGCGCGCTGCGCAAGGTCAAGCCCCTCGAAGAGGGTCTGACCGCGTACGACGCGTGGGCGACCGGGCTGCGCCGCGACGAGTCCCCGACCCGGGCGAACACCCCGGTCGTCGGCTGGGACGAGAAGCGCCGGAAGGTCAAGATCTCGCCGATCGCCCGCTGGACGCAGGACGACGTGGACGCGTACGTCGCCGAGCACGGCGTTCTCACCAACCCGCTGCTGATGGACGGGTACGCCTCCGTCGGCTGCGCGCCCTGCACGCGCCGCGTGCTGGAGGGCGAGGACGCACGGGCCGGCCGCTGGGCGGGCCGGGCGAAGACCGAGTGCGGGCTGCACGGCTGATGACGACTGTGGGAGAAGAGAACGTGACTGGGGCCACCATCTGGCTCACCGGGCTGCCGAGCGCCGGCAAGACCACGATCGCCTACGAACTGGCGGACCGGCTGCGCGCCGAGGGCCGCCGGGTCGAGGTGCTCGACGGCGACGAGATCCGCGAGTTCCTCTCGGCGGGCCTCGGGTTCAGCCGCGAGGACCGGCACACCAACGTGCAGCGGATCGGCTTCGTCGCCGAGCTGCTGGCGTCCAACGGCGTGCACGTCCTGGTGCCGGTGATCGCCCCGTACGCGGACAGCCGCGAGGCCGTGCGCAAGCGCCACCAGCAGGAAGGCACTCCGTACGTCGAGGTGCACGTCGCCACTCCGGTGGAGGTGTGCTCCGTACGGGATGTGAAGGGGCTGTACGCCAAGCAGGCCGCGGGCGAGATCAGCGGGCTGACCGGCGTGGACGACCCGTACGAGGAGCCGGAGACCCCGGACCTGCGGATCGAGTCCCAGAACCAGACCGTGCAGGAGTCCGCCGCGGCGGTCCACGCCCTGCTCACCGAGAGGGGACTTCTGTGAGCGACGCGTGCGCGGCCGCCGGTCCGCAGACAACAACGATGCCCGCACCTCTGCGCCGCGCAGGCGGAGAAGCTCACGAAGGGGATGCAGCATGACGACCACCGTCACCGACATCCACGACACCGACAGCCCGTTCGCGCTGTCGCACCTGGACTCCCTGGAGTCCGAGGCGGTGCACATCTTCCGCGAGGTGGCGGGTGAGTTCGAGCGGCCGGTGATCCTGTTCTCCGGCGGCAAGGACTCCATCGTGATGCTGCACCTGGCGCTGAAGGCGTTCGCCCCCGCGCCGGTGCCGTTCACGCTGCTGCACGTCGACACCGGGCACAACTTCCCCGAGGTCATCGAGTACCGCGACCGTACGGTCGAGAAGCACGGGCTGCGGCTGCACGTGGCGTCCGTGCAGGACTACATCGACCGCGGTGTGCTCAAGGAGCGCCCGGACGGCACCCGCAACCCGTTGCAGACCGTGCCGCTGACCGAGGCCATCCAGCAGCACCGCTTCGACGCCGTGTTCGGCGGCGGGCGGCGCGACGAGGAGAAGGCCCGGGCGAAGGAGCGGGTGTTCTCGCTGCGGGACGAGTTCTCGCAGTGGGACCCGCGCCGCCAGCGCCCGGAGCTGTGGCAGCTGTACAACGGCCGCCACGCGCCCGGTGAGCACGTGCGTGTGTTCCCGCTGTCCAACTGGACCGAGCTGGACGTGTGGCAGTACATCGAGCGCGAGGGCATCGAGCTGCCGCAGATCTACTTCGCGCACGAGCGTGAGGTGTTCTCCCGCAACGGCATGTGGCTGACGGCCGGCGAGTGGGGCGGCCCGAAGGACACCGAGCCGGTGGAGAAGCGGCTGATCCGCTACCGCACGGTCGGCGACATGTCCTGCACCGGTGCCGTCGACTCCGAGGCCACCACGCTCCAGGCCGTGATCGCCGAGATCGCCGCGTCCCGGCTCACCGAGCGGGGCGCCACCCGCGCCGACGACAAGCTGTCCGAGGCCGCGATGGAAGACCGCAAGCGCGAAGGGTACTTCTAGACATGAGCACCACGAGCGAGCAGCTCGCCGACCCGTCGGCCACCACCCTGCTGCGTTTCGCGACCGCCGGATCCGTCGACGACGGCAAGTCCACGCTGGTGGGCCGGCTGCTGCACGACTCCAAGTCGGTCCTGACCGACCAGCTGGAGGCCGTGGAGGCCGCATCCCTGAGCCGTGGCCAGGACGCCCCGGACCTCGCGCTGCTGACGGACGGCCTGCGGGCCGAGCGGGAGCAGGGCATCACCATCGATGTCGCCTACCGCTACTTCGCCACGCCGCGGCGGCGGTTCATCCTGGCCGACACGCCGGGCCATGTGCAGTACACCCGCAACATGGTCACCGGCGCCTCCACCGCCGAGCTGGCCGTGGTGCTGGTCGACGCCCGCAACGGTGTCGTCGAGCAGACCCGCCGCCACGCCGCGGTCGCCGCGCTGCTGCGCGTCCCGCACGTGGTGCTGGCCGTGAACAAGATGGACCTCGTCGACTACGCGGAGCCGGTCTTCGCGGCGATCGCCGAGGAGTTCACCCGTTACGCCTCGGAGCTGGG
Organism: Streptomyces sp. NPDC000229; assembly: GCF_040300825.1. Classification (NCBI taxonomy): domain Bacteria; kingdom Bacillati; phylum Actinomycetota; class Actinomycetes; order Kitasatosporales; family Streptomycetaceae; genus Streptomyces; species Streptomyces sp. NPDC000229. Next base: position 4,820 of record NZ_JBEPEL010000036.1, on the reverse strand, counting down.
CGTCCCGGAGATCACCGCGATCCCCATCTCGGCGCTGGCCGGTGACAACGTGGTGGAGCCGTCCGCGAACATGGACTGGTACGGCGGCCCGACGGTCCTGGAGCACCTGGAGACCGTTCCGGTCAGCCATGACCTGACCGCCTGCCACGCCCGCTTCCCGGTGCAGTACGTGATCCGTCCGCAGACCGCCGAGCACCCCGACTACCGGGGGTACGCGGGTCAGATCGCGGCCGGTGCCTTCCGCGTCGGCGAGCACGTCACCGTGCTGCCGTCCGGCCGTACCAGCACCATCACCGCGATCGACGCGCTCGGCGAGAGCGTCGACATCGCCTGGGCACCGCAGTCGGTGACGATCCGGCTGGCCGACGACATCGACATCTCGCGCGGCGACCTGATCGCCCCGGCCGGTGACGCCCCGGCGACCACGCAGGACGTCGTGGCGACGGTGTGCCACGTGGCGGACCAGCCTCTGGCGGTGGGTCAGCGGGTGCTGCTGAAGCACACCACCCGTACGGTCAAGGCGATCGTCAAGGACATCCCGTCCCGGCTGACGCTGGACGACCTGTCCCAGCACCCGGCGCCCGGGCAGCTCGTCGCCAACGACATCGGCCGCGTGGTGGTGCGCACCGCCGAGCCGCTGGCGCTCGACACGTACGCGGACTCCCGGCGCACCGGATCGTTCCTGCTCATCGACCCGGCCGACGGCACCACGCTGGCGGCGGGCATGGCGGGCGAGTCGTTCGCGTCGGCCAAGGCCCTCGCGGCGCAGGACGACGAGGGCTGGGACTTCTGATGGCGACCGACGCCTACGCGACCTTCGCGAAGGAGGGCGGCCGGGTCGGCAGCGGTGCCCTCGGCGCGGGGACCGGAGGTGTCGCGCGATGTGCCCGATGACACGCACACTCCCGCGCCGTACCGCCCGAAGAACCCCATCCGCCGACTCCCGGCCACCGCGTCCCTGACGATCCGAGGGACGTGGGAGCCGGGCCGACGAGAGGAACACCCTCCCGTGCCCACCACGTCCCGCACCACCGCCCTGCGCCGCGGTCTCGCCGCCGCCGCAGCCCTGCCGCTGCTCATCGGCGCTCTCGCCTCCTGCGGCTACGGCTCGCAGGCGCCCGAGGAGACCCAGGTGGCGGCCAAGGGCGAGAAGCTCTCGGCCGACCAGGTGCGGCTCGGGTACTTCCCGAACCTGACCCACGCCACGGCGCTGGTGGGTCACCAGGAGGGCATCTTCCAGAAGGAACTGGGCGGTACCCAGCTCCAGGTGTCCACCTTCAACGCCGGCCCGTCCGCGATCGAGGCGCTCAACGCCGACTCGATCGACATCGGCTTCATCGGCCCCTCCCCCGCGATCAACGGCTACACCAAGTCCAAGGGCAAGAACCTCCGCATCGTCGGCGGGGCCGCCTCGGGCGGGGTGAAGCTGGTCGTCGACCCGGACAAGATCAAGTCCGTGGCGGACGTCAAGGGCAAGCGGATCGCCACCCCGCAGCACGGCAACACGCAGGACGTCGCGTTCCTCAACTGGGCCTCGGAGCAGGGCTGGAAGGTCGACCCGCAGAGCGGCAAGGGCGACGTCTCCGTGGTGCGTACGGACAACAAGGTGGCCCCGGACGCCTACAAGTCCGGGTCCATCGACGGTGCGTGGGTGCCGGAGCCGACCGCGTCCAAGCTGGTCAGCGAGGGTGCGAAGGTGCTGCTGGACGAGTCGTCGCTGTGGCCGGACCAGAAGTTCGTGATCACCAACATCATCGTGTCGCAGAGGTTCCTCGAGGAGCACCCTGACGTGGTGGAGGCGGTGCTGCGCGGCTCGGTGAGGACCAACGCCTGGATCAACGCCAACCCGGACAAGGCGAAGGCGTCCGCCAACGCCAAGCTGAAGGCGCTCACCGGCAAGCCGCTGGCCGACAAGGTGATCGACCCGGCGTGGCCGTCCATCAGGTTCACCGACGACCCGCTCGCCGCCACCCTCAAGGCGCAGGCCGACCACGCGGTGAAGGCGGGGCTGCTGGAGAAGCCCGACCTGGACGGGATCTACGACCTGAAGCCGCTCAACAAGGTCCTCAAGGCCGAGGGCAGGCCCTCGGTCGCCGACGCCGGTCTCGGCGCCGAGTAACCATCCATCCGCATCGCTCTCAGGAGGTGACGACCATGGCCACCACGATCGCCAAGGCCGAGGACCGTGCGGCGGTGTCGACGCACGCCGCCCGTCTCGAGCACGTCTCGAAGTCCTTCGCCACCCCGGCCGGGCGGCAGCTCGTCCTGGACGACATCACGCTCGATGTCGCGCCGGGCGAGTTCGTCACCCTCCTGGGCGCGTCGGGCTGCGGCAAGTCGACGCTGCTCAACCTGGTCGCCGGGCTCGACCGGCCGTCCGCGGGGTCGATCGACACCCCGGGCGGCCGGCCCGCCCTGATGTTCCAGGAGCACGCGCTGTTCCCGTGGCTGACGGCCGGCAAGAACATCGAGCTGGCGCTGCGGCTGCGCGGGGTCGCCAAGAACGACCGGCGCGACGAGGCGGAGCGGCTGCTGGAGCTGGTGCGGCTGAAGGGCTCGTACGGCAAGCGGGTGCACGAGCTGTCCGGCGGTATGCGGCAGCGCGTGGCGCTGGCCCGCGCGCTCGCCCAGGACAGCGACCTGCTGCTGATGGACGAGCCGTTCGCGGCGCTGGACGCCATCACGCGGGACGTCCTGCACGACGAGCTGACCCGGATCTGGCGCGAGACGCGGCTGTCGGTCCTGTTCGTCACGCACAACGTGCGCGAGGCCGTGCGGCTGGCCGAGCGCGTGGTCCTGCTGTCGTCCCGGCCGGGGCGGATCGCCCGCCAGTGGGAGATCGACATCCCTCAGCCGCGCCGTATCGAGGACGCCGCGGTGGCGGAGCTGTCCGTCGAGATCACCGAAGAACTGCGTGGGGAGATCCGCCGTCATGGCCAGCACTGAAACGACGACCGCCCAGAAGGCGGACGACCTCGCCGGTCTGGAGGCGGGGCTCGACGCGCTCGACGCCGTGCAGGTGGCCCGGACCCCCGTGCGGGACGTCCTGCTCCAGAAGGTCCTGCCGCCGGTGGTGGCCGTCGCACTGGTGCTGGTGGTGTGGCAGCTGCTGGTGTGGGGGAAGGTCACCGACGAGTTCAAGCTGCCGGCGCCGTCCGCGGTGTGGGACAGCCTGGCCACCATGTGGCTCCAGGGCACGCTGTTCGACGTGCTGTGGACGAGCGTGTCCCGGGCCCTGCTCGGCTTCCTGATGGCGCTGGCCATCGGTACGCCGCTGGGCCTGCTGGTGGCGCGGGTGAAGTTCGTACGGGCGGCGATCGGGCCGATCCTCTCGGGCCTCCAGTCGCTGCCGTCGGTGGCCTGGGTGGCGCCCGCGGTGCTCTGGATCGGGCTCAACGACTCGATGATGTACGCGGTGATCCTGCTGGGCGCCGTCCCGTCGATCGCCAACGGCCTGGTGGCCGGTGTGGACCAGGTGCCGCCGCTGTTCCTGCGGGCCGGGCGGACGCTCGGCGCGACCGGCCTGCGGGGCGCGTGGCACATCGTGATGCCGGCCGCGCTGCCCGGCTACCTCGCCGGCCTGAAGCAGGGGTGGGCGTTCTCGTGGCGCTCGCTGATGGCCGCCGAGATCATCGCGTCGTCGCCGGAGCTCGGGCTGGGACTCGGCCAGTTGCTGGAGAACGGCCGCAACAACATCGACATGCCGGGCATCTTCCTGGCGATCATCCTGATCCTGGTCGTCGGCATCGCCATCGACCTGCTGATCTTCAGCCCGCTGGAGCGGGCGGTGCTGCGCCGCCGCGGTCTCCTCGTCAAGAGCTGAGCCCGACATGAACCGTCCCGCCCTCCCGTCGCCCACCACCACGCTTGCAAGGAAGCGCTTCGCGCCCGTCCTTCTTGTCATCGCCCACGGCAGCCGCGACCCGCGGCACGCGGCGACCGTGCACGCCCTGGTGCGGCGCGCGGGCCGCCTGCGCCCCGGCGTACGGGTGGAGACGGCGTTCCTGGACTTCAACGTGCCGTCGGTGGCGGGGGTGCTGGAGCGGCTGGCGTCCGAGGGCGTACGCGACGTGGTCGCCCTGCCGCTGCTGCTGACCCGCGCCTTCCACGCCAAGGCCGACATCCCGGCCGTGCTGCGGGAGGCGCCTTCGTCCCTGCGGATCCGGCAGGCACCCGTGCTGGGGCCCTCGCCGCTGCTGATCGCGGCGCTGGAGCGACGGCTGTACGAGGCGGGGCTCACGCCCGCCGACAAGCGCTCGACCGGGGTCGTCCTGGCCTCGGCGGGCTCCACCGACCCGGAGGCGATCGCAGTGATCGCTGAAATGGCGCGGGAGCTGCGGCACACCGGTTGGTGCGCCGTGCGACCTGCGTTCGCCTCCGCATCCCTTCCCCGGACCGAGGACGCGGTGCGCGCCCTCCGGGAGGACGGGGCACACCGGGTGGCGGTCGCCCCGTACGTCATCGCACCGGGCCGCCTGCCGGACCGCATCGCCGAGGGCGCCGCCGGTGCCGACGTACTCGCGGACGTGCTGGGCCCGTCACCGGAGCTGGCGCGGCTGCTGCTGGCACGGTACGACGAGGCACGCGCCGGGCAGCAGCAGGTGGCCGCCGCCTAGGGCCTCTCGTTCGGATCTTGCTGGGCTCGTGACGCCTGGACACCGCACCTCGCGGCGTTGTCGCCGGTCGCCAATACTCCGCAGTGGCTCCTCCCCCTGCCTTCGGCGGGGGGGGACCCCCACCTCCGCCTTGCGATGCGTCCCCTCGGCCCTGACGGGCCTGGGGAGACCCCATGCACCAGACGCCACTCCCTGATCCAGCCT
>NZ_JBEPEL010000035.1:0-66308 GCF_040300825.1 Streptomyces sp. NPDC000229 | reverse complement strand
GGTTCCGTCCATGCGTCGCGCAGCGGACACCGAACCGCGCATGCAGGAGGTCAGGAGTTCAATTCTCCTTAGCTCCACAGAACGTGGAAGGCGGGCCATCCGAATCGGATGGCCCGCCTTTCTTGTGTGCCCTCGCGCGCCGGTACGGGCCCCCGCCGTTCCTTGTGCGCCCTGCGTTCGGTGGGTGCCCCCGGCGGCCGCAGCCGCCGGGGGCGGGCCGTCAACCCCGGCCGCTCCCAAGGGCCTTGCGGTCGGCACTCGGCAACGCCGGACGGGAGGGCCGCTCCTGGGGGCCCCGCTCGAGCCGGAGCGCCAGCTCGGGGCAGCGCCGTACCGCCAGCTGCGCGCGGTCCCGCAGGTGGGTCGGCACGGACGCGTCCGCGAGCACCGGATAGCCGTCGCGGCCCATACGGATCAGCTCAGGGACGATGTCCGCGCACAGCCCGTGGCCCTTGCAGAGCGTCCAGTCCACCGCCAGCTTCTCGCCGCTCGGGATGGACTCCACGACCTCCTGGTAGCCGGGCGCGGGGAGCGGCAGCACGCCGATCGTCGGACGTCCGCAGCCGCCGTGCAGGACGTGGGCGGCCAGATCGTCGGTGAAGGCGGACAGGGTCGAGCTGAAGAACCGGGCCGATCCGTCCGGGTGCTTGCACACGCCCCGGCCCTTCACCGCCTGGGTGACCTCGCGCAGCGCCTCCAGGGCGGCCGGCCCGCCGCCGTTGAGCACGTCCGACAGGCCACCCGCCGCCGCGGGCAGGCCGAGACGGCAGGGGCCGCACTGGCCGGCCGTCTCGGCCGCCAGCCAGTTCGCCACCCGCTGGGCCTCGCCCAGGGGGCAGGTCTCGGGTCCGATGGGCAGGATCGCTCCGGCTCCCAGGGCGCCCCCCACGGCCGCCATGGACTGCTTGGAGATCACGCAGTTGTCCACGGCCATGGAGTCGATCCAGTTGCCGTGGTACCCGCCGGTCAGCACACCCTGGGGGACCGGCGGGGCGCCGGCCAGCTGGAGCACGTACCGCATGGGGACGCCCGTCGGCACCTCCACCACCATGGGCCGGGCGACCTGTCCGGAGATCGTCAGCATGACCGTGCCCGGCTCGCTGTCCAGGCCGTGCTGGCTGTAGCGGCCGGCGCCGATCCGGGCGGCGACGGCCAGCTGCGCGAACGTCTCGGCGTTGGACAGCAGCGTCGGCGCGTTGCCCACACCGGACTCGGCGGCGCGCTCCCGGCGGCCGGGCGGGATCGCGGGCCCGCCGTTCACCGCCCGGATCACGGAGGAGGCCTCGCCGGAGACCATGCGCTCCGGAGTGCGTACGACACGCGCGCGCAGCCGCTGACCGCGCCGGTCGGACAGACCCCGCTCGGCGAGGGCAGCGCGGATGGAGATCTCCGTGGAGTTACGGGTCACCGCGACGACCAGGGTGCGGGCGCCGAGGGCCTCGGCGGCCAGCAGGGCGCCGTCCAGGATCAGGTGCGGCGCGCGGTTCAGCAGGACCGTGTCCTTGCGGCAGGCGGGCTCACCCTCACTGCCGTTGACCACGACGACGGGGCGCACACCGCGCCGGATCGTCGCCTTGGCGACCGCCCGCAGCTTCCTCCCGAAGGGAAAGCCGGCGCCGCCGCGGCCGGTCAGCGATATCTCCTCGGCGAGCTGTGCCAGCCGCTCGCCGCCCATGGGTTCGAGGGGGCCGTGCACCTTCAGGTGCATCTGGAGGTCGAGCCGCTCGACGAGGTCGAAGCCCTGGGTGAGCTGAGGGAGGCCGACGACGCGGACTTCGGGGACGTCGGGGAGCGGGGTGTTCACAGGCGGTCTCCTGCTGGTGCGGTCCAGGGCTCGCCGGCCGGCGGCTGCTGGAAGGGGCCCGGTGCGGGCTCGGTGGGGCTGCCGGCGCCGTACGAGGGCGGCTCGGGGGTGGTGTGGCCGTAGGACGGCGGCTCGGGGGTGGTGGGGCTGTACGAGGGCGGGGTGGGGGACTGGGCGGGCGGCGGCGGGGAGGGGGTCGGCCAGTAGCCGGGACGGGTCGCCGGCTCGTCGGCCACGACCGGCAGCTCCTCCGTCATCGGGACGCGCTCCGCGTACGGGATCTCCTGAGTGGGGCCGCCCGCCGCGGCGTTGCCCAGGGACACGGCCCGGTAGGCGGCGGAGATGCCCGCCCCCGTGGTGCTGGGGGAGGGCGAGGGGAACGTGGGCTCGTACAGCGGCGCGGAAGGCGGGGTCAGGGTCCGGGGCTGCTCGCGGGGGCGGCCGAGCGGACGGTCGGGGGACGGGGCGGCCGGCTCGGGGCGGGTGACCGTCTCCCGCCGTACTTCCTGCTCGAACGGAGGGGAGGCCTCGTACGACGGGCGGGGAGGGAGGATGTCGGCCGCGCCGGGCAGCGGAGACACCGATGGGTCCCGCCGCCTGCCGCGACCGCGGCCCGGCTTGTCGTTGCCCGGGCCGAGCAGGGCCAGGACGCGTTCGGCGAGGCTCTGCTGGACGGGGAGGGGAAGCATCCGTACCGAGACGGCGGCGGCGGCCCCGGCGAGCGCGAGGCAGTACATGGTGGTTACCCAGGTGGCTGCGGGGCGACCCGCGTAGAGCCCGTGGACGAGCGCACAGCACCAGGCCGGGTAGGCCAGCATGTGCAGGGGCCGCCAGCGGGCCGCGATGCTGCCACGGCCCGCCAGGGCGCTGCGGGCGGCGCCGGTGGACGCGGCGACCACCATCAGCAGGCCGGCGAGCGACCCGAAGCCGATCAGGCCGGCCGTGCCGGTGACGCCGAGACCGAAGGGGATGAGGGCCCCGATGAGCGCCACGTGGCCGAGGGAGACCTTGACGGTGGCGTGGAGGAGGAGGAAGCCGAGGGAGGCCACCGCGGTGGTGCGGTGGATGGCCTGGGCGAGCAGCCGGTGGCGGGTGGAGAGGAGGAGCCGGTCCGTCGCGAGCAGGCCCCAGGCCACGGAAGCGGTCAGCGACACGAGGGAGAGGACGCCCGTGGTGAAGTCCAGGGCGGCCCGGAAGCTGTCGCTTCCGCCGATCGCGAGCATCGGTATGAGTACCAGTGCAGCCGCGGAAAGCCCGCCCTGTACCGGCTTGCTCATACCGGCCTGCAAAGCGGGCGATGAGCGGATCTTGCGATGAGGGTTCATGGGGGGCGACTCCAGTGGTGCGGAAAAGAGGTCCCGTGGCCGCATGCTAAGTCGAGGCATACCAACCGGTACGAGCTTTGAGCGTTTAAGGTTCGGATCGGCCGACAACTGACTCTGGGGTTGCCCTGGATAGGGTTGATACGCGGAGTATCCCTGAGGCCCGTGGTGACGCTCGGTGCCCTGACCGTCCCATGGAACCTCGATGCGGCTCCAACGGGCCCTGCGGTACCCTGACGCCATGCGTGCCGTACGCCTTCTGCTTAGCGAGCCGCGCTGATCAGCACCGGCGGATGAAACATCCGGCCGGAATCGGCGCGGCGTCCCCTCCTGTGCGAGGGGTTTTTTCATTTCGCCGCGCCACCGAGCGGTAGCGGGCAGAGACGATCGATGGAGCTTTAAGGATCATGAGCGAGATGAATTCGGCTGCTGTCGAGGCAGCAGCCCCGCATCGTTACACGGCGGCCATGGCCGCCGACATCGAGGCACGCTGGCAGGACTTCTGGGACGCCGAGGGCACCTACGAGACGCCCAACCCGAGCGGTGACCTGGCCGGTGACCAGGCCGTGGTCGCCCGCCCCAAGAAGTTCATCATGGACATGTTCCCCTATCCCTCGGGTGCGGGCCTGCACGTGGGCCACCCCCTGGGCTACATCGCCACCGACGTCTTCGCCCGCCACCAGCGCATGACCGGGCACAACGTCCTGCACACCCTGGGGTTCGACGCCTTCGGCCTGCCCGCCGAGCAGTACGCCGTCCAGACCGGCACCCACCCCCGCGTGTCGACCGAGGCGAACATCGAGAACATGAAGGTCCAGCTGCGCCGGCTGGGCCTGGGCCACGACAAGCGCCGGTCCTTCGCCACGATGGACCCGGACTACTACAAGTGGACCCAGTGGATCTTCCTGCAGATCTTCAACTCCTGGTACGACGAGGAGGCGAAGAAGGCCCGCCCCATCGCCGACCTGATCGCCCGGTTCGAGAGCGGTGAGCGCCCCGTACCCGGCTCCACGCGCGCGTGGAGCGAGCTGACCGCCGCCGAGCGCGCCGACGTCCTGGGCCGGTACCGCCTGGCCTACGCCTCGGACGCGCCGGTCAACTGGTGCCCCGGCCTGGGCACCGTCCTCGCCAACGAGGAGGTCACCGCCGAGGGCCGCTCCGAGCGCGGCAACTACCCCGTCTTCAAGGCGAAGCTGCGCCAGTGGAACATGCGCATCACCGCCTACGCCGACCGGCTGCTGGACGACCTGGACGCACTGGACTGGCCCGAGGCCATCAAGCTCCAGCAGCGCAACTGGATCGGCCGCTCCGAGGGCGCCCGCGTCGACTTCCCCGTCGGCGACGAGGCGATCACCGTCTTCACCACCCGCCAGGACACCCTGTTCGGCGCCACCTACATGGTCCTGGCGCCCGAGCACGAGCTGGTTGAGAAGATCGTCCCGGCGGCGTGGCCCGAGGGCACACACGACGTCTGGACGGGCGGGTACGCCACCCCGGCCGAGGCCGTCGACGCGTACCGCAAGCAGGCGGCCGGCAAGTCAGACGTCGAGCGGCAGGCCGACGCCAAGGAGAAGACCGGCGTCTTCACCGGCGCGTACGCCATCAACCCGGTCAGCGGCGACCGCGTCCCGGTCTTCATCGCCGACTACGTCCTGATGGGCTACGGCACCGGCGCGATCATGGCCGTCCCGGCGCACGACAGCCGTGACTTCGCCTTCGCGCGCGCCTTCGAGCTGCCGATGCGCTGCGTCGTCGAGCCCTCGGACGACCGCGGTACCGACCCGTCGACGTGGGACGACGCCTTCGACTCGTACGACGCGAAGATCGTCAACTCGGCGAACGACGAGATCTCGCTGGACGGCCTGGGCGTCGCCGAGGCCAAGGCGAAGATCACCGACTGGCTGGTCGCCAAGGGCATCGGCGAAGGCACCGTCAACTTCCGGCTGCGCGACTGGCTGTTCAGCCGCCAGCGCTACTGGGGCGAGCCCTTCCCGATCGTCTACGACGAGGACGGCATCGCCCACGCCCTGCCCGAGTCGATGCTGCCGCTGGAGCTGCCCGAGGTCGAGGACTACTCGCCGCGCACCTTCGACCCGGACGACGCCGACACCCAGCCCGAGACGCCGCTGTCGCGCAACGAGGACTGGGTCAACGTCACCCTGGACCTGGGCGACGGGCCCAAGAAGTACCGGCGCGAGACCAACACCATGCCCAACTGGGCCGGTTCCTGCTGGTACGAGCTGCGCTACCTGGACCCGCACAACCGTGACCGGCTGGTCGACCCGGAGATCGAGCAGTACTGGATGGGCCCGCGCGAGGGACAGCCGCACGGCGGTGTCGACCTGTACGTCGGCGGCGCCGAGCACGCCGTCCTGCACCTGCTGTACGCGCGCTTCTGGTCCAAGGTGCTGTACGACCTGGGGCACGTGTCCTCGGCCGAGCCGTTCCACAAGCTGTACAACCAGGGCATGATCCAGGCCTTCGTCTACCGGGACGCGCGGGGCATCGCCGTACCGGCCGCCGAGGTCGAGGAGCGCGACGGCGCCTTCTGGTACCAGGGCGAGAAGGTCAGCCGCGTCCTGGGCAAGATGGGCAAGTCGCTGAAGAACGCCGTCACCCCGGACGAGATCTGCGCCGAGTACGGTGCGGACACCCTGCGCCTGTACGAGATGGCCATGGGCCCGCTGGACGTCTCGCGTCCCTGGGACACGCGCGCGGTGGTGGGCCAGTACCGGCTGCTGCAGCGGCTGTGGCGCAACATCGTCGACGAGTCGACCGGCGAGGCCACCGTCGTCGAGACCGAGCCCGACGAGGACACGCTGCGCGCCCTGCACAAGGCGATCGACGGTGTGTCCCAGGACATGGCCGCCATGCGGTTCAACACGGCGATCGCCAAGGTCACCGAGCTGAACAACTACCTGACCAAGACGGCCGCCCCGGTGTCGCGGTCGGTCGCCGAGCGGCTGGTGCTGCTGGTCGCGCCGCTGGCCCCGCACATCGCCGAGGAGCTGTGGCGCAAGCTGGGCCACACCGACTCCGTCGTCCACCAGGACTTCCCGGTCGCCGATCCGGCGTACGTCGTCGACGAGACCGTCACCTGCGTCGTCCAGATCAAGGGCAAGGTCAAGGCGCGCCTGGAGGTCTCCCCGTCCATCACGGACGCGGACCTGGAGGCGCTGGCCCTGGCCGACGAAGGTGTCGTCGCGGCGCTGGGCGGCGCGGGCATCCGCAAGGTGATCGTGCGGGCGCCGAAGCTGGTCAACATCGTCCCGGCGTGATGCCTGGGCGCACGCGAGAGTGACATGCGTGGGCGGGCTGCGCGGGGCGTGACACGCCTGAGCGGGCTGCGCCGGGCGTGACATGCCTGAGCGGGATGCGTGTGGAGTGACTCATGGGATGACGCCCGGCGTCCCACCCGGTGTCACACCTGGGTGTTTTCCCCTACGGGCAGGTTGGGGGTTCGGATGGAACCCTCGGCCTGCCCGTTCCGTTTACCGTGGAGGAACGACGGACGGCCGCGTCCGGCGCCGCACCGTGCGACATCGAGGGGACTTCATGGCAGAAGCGATCGCGATCCTGGCGTTGCTCTTCGTCGCCTTCGTCGCGCTGGGGGTGTACGTGACCGTGAAGGCCGTCAAGGCGGCGAAGCGCGGGGTGGACCGTACGATCACCCACGCGCGGCGAACGGTCGAGGACACCACGCTGCGGGCCAAGAGCTACGCGCCGGGGGGTGTCACGGCCGAGTTGGCGCAACTGCGGCTGTCGTTGCGGACGTCTATGCGGGCCACCCAGGACGCGCTGGAGGCGGGCGCGGCGGAGGACGCCTCGCTCAAGGAGTCCCTGGAGCTGTTCCGTCGGCTCAGCGCCCACGGACACGAACTGGACGCCGACCTCAAGCGGCTGGAACGAGACCCGGACCGGGCCGGGGTGGCCGCCCAGCTCGACGAACTGCGCGAGCGTACGGAGCGGATCACCCACTCGGCGGAGTCGCTGCGGTGGGCGGCCCGCGACCGGGCGCGGAAGTTCGCGGACGACGACCTGGCGTCGCTGGGCGCACAGATCGACGTGGAGGCCGGGGCGCTGCGGCACTGGACAGTCGCCGAGCAGGACGACCTGTCCTGGCCGGAGGCGGCGGAAGGGCAGGCGTCGGCCCAGAGCTGGCCGGCGGACGCCGACGCGAACGCACGGCCCACGCCAGAGCCCGAGGCCGGCCGGGACACGTCCGACGCGGATGCGCCCAAGGCGATCACCGCGCAGGATCCGCGGCAACAGCCCTTCTACTCCTGGCAGAAGTCGACCCGCCCCGAGACCACGAACTGACCGGATCGGATCACGAGGCGGGGGCGGGCTGCCGTACGGAGCCGCCTCCGGGGTACCCTCCCGGTCATGTCCCGCCATGTCGCGATCGTCACTGATTCCACGGCCTACCTGCCGGCGCGGACGATGGAGCGGCACGGTATCACCGCGGTGCCGCTGACCGTCGTCCTCGGCGACCAGGCCCTGGAGGAGGGCACCGAGATCTCGGCCCGCTCGCTGGCCCTCGCGCTCCAGAAGCGCCGCTCCGTGACCACGTCACGGCCGAGCCCCGAGGTGTTCGCCGCCGCCTACCGCGCGGCGGCCGAGAAGGGGGCCACGGGGATCGTGTCGCTGCACCTGTCGGCCGAGTTCTCGGGGACGTACGACGCCGCGCTGCTGGCCGCCAAGGACGCCGCGGTGCCGGTGCGGGTCGTCGACACCGGGATGGTCGCCATGGCGCTGGGATTCTGTGCGCTGGCGGCCGCCGAGACGGCGGAAGCGGGCGGCACGCAGGACGAGGTCGTGGCCGCCGCGGAGAAACGGGCCGCCGGGACCTCCGCGTATTTCTACGTCGACACGCTCGAGTACCTGCGCCGGGGCGGCCGCATCGGCGCGGCCCAGGCGCTGCTGGGCTCCGCGCTCGCCGTGAAGCCGCTGCTGGAACTGGAGGGCGGGCGGATCGAGCTGCGGGAGAAGGTACGCACGGCGTCCAAGGCGATCGCACGGCTGGAGGAGATCGCCGCCGAGCGGGCGGGCGCGAGCCCGGTGGACATCGCGGTCCACCACCTTGCCGCACCCGACCGGGCCGCCGCCCTCGCCGACAGGCTGCGCGCCCGCGTACCGGGCCTGGCCGAGCTGCACGTCAGCGAGGTCGGCGCGGTCATCGGCGCGCACACCGGGCCGGGACTGCTGGGGGTCGTCGTCTCACCGCGCTGACCGCCGGCTTCACACGGTCGGGTGACCGGGTTTTCCACAACTGGTGGGTTATCCACGGAATTTGAGGCAGCTCGGCGGGTTCGGGTGATCGTGTCTACCGTGCTGTGGCATGGCAACGCGAACACACTCCGTGACATCCGCATCGCTCCCGGTCCGTGCTGCGAGCGGCCCCGGCCGGGCACCCGGCTCCGACGGCCGTACGCGGGGCCGCGGCCCCGCACGACACCGTGTACGACGCGGCAAGCGCACAGCAGCCGTCCGCGCGACGGCGACGGCACGCCGCCGCGCGGACGCGCTCTTCGAAGGGACGGGCGCGTCGGCGACCCACCCACCCCCGGGCGGGGGCGTTGCGCCGGCACAGCCGCCGGCGGCAGGGGCGGTTCCGGTGTCGGTGGGGGTGCCGGTGGCGGGGGCGGTTCAGGTCGAGGCGGGGGTGCCGGGGCCGGGGGCGGTTCCGGTGGCGGGGGCTTTTTCGGCACGGGGGCCTTCTTCGGGGCGGGCACCGGTGCCGGGGGCTTCCTCCGGACCGGTGCCGGGGCCCGTGGACGGCGCGCCGGTGGAGGCAGGGGCTTCCTCCGGGCCGGAGTCGGGGTCCGTGGCGGGGGAGTCGGCGAGGGGCGCGGGCGCTGCTTCGGGTCCCGAGGCGGAGGGGGAGCGGCGGGAGCGGTGGTGGCCCGAGCTGCGGGAGCGGCTGCCGCTGTGGGTGCAGACGCGGTGCGGGCTGGAGCCCCGCACGGTCGTCGCGCTCGCCGTCGTCCTGGCCGTGGCCGCCGCCCTTGCCGGGCGGTACTTCTGGGCGGGTCGGCCGGAGCCGGTCCGGGCGCCCGAGGTGGTCGCCGAGGCCGCGCCGCCCACGGCGGCGGGGGCCGCGGCCCGCCGTCCCGGGACCGGGGCGCCGCCCGTGGTCGTCGACGTGAGCGGGAAGGTGCGGCGTCCGGGTGTGCTGCGGCTGCCGGCCGGATCACGGGTCGCCGACGCCCTGCGCGCGGCGGGCGGTGCCAGGCCGGGAACCGACCTCACGGGGCTCAACCGGGCACGCGTGCTCATGGACGGCGAGCACGTCGTGGTGGGCGCCGCGCCCGCACCGGCGGGACCGGCACCCGGGGTGGCCGGGGCGCCGGGGCCGGGCGGCGCCCAAGGACCGGTCAGCCTCAACACCGCCACGGTGGACCAGCTCGACACCCTGCCGGGCGTCGGCCCCGTACTGGCCCAGCACATCGTCGACTACCGCACCCGGCACGGGGGCTTCCGGTCGGTCGACGAACTCCGCGAGGTCAACGGGATCGGTGAGCGCCGGTTCGCGGACCTCCAGTCCCTCGTGCGGCCATGAGCCGCGGGACGGTTCACACCGCGTCAGGTACGCGGCTGGGTGCCGCCGACCCCCGGCAGGAGGGCCCGGCCGACATGCGGCTGGTCGGCCCCGCCCTGGCGGCGTGGGGAGCGGCGGCGCTCGCGCTGGGCGCCCCGGGCCGGTGGACGATGGTGGGCGTGGCGCTCTGCGCCCTGGGCGGCGCCGCGCTGTTGCTCGGGCGCGGCGGCGGGCGCACCACGCTCGCGGTGGGCCGGTGGCGGGCCAACGGGGCGGCGTGCGCGGCGGTGTTGCTCTGCACCGCGGCCGGTGCGGCATCCGCGGGACTGCACGGCGCCGATCTGCGGAGGGGCCCGCTGCCGGGACTGGCGGAGCAGCACGCGCGGGTCACCGTCGAGGCGACGGTCACCTCCGACCCACGGCTCACCCGTGTGAAGGTCCGCGGCCCCCGGGCGGCGCCCGCCTCCGTGGTGCTGGACGCGGACGTGACGCTGGTGACGGCTCCCGACGGTGCCCTCACCAGGGTCCGTACGCCCGTGCTGGTGGTCGTCTCGCCCGCCGGAGGGGACTGGCTGCGGCTGCTGCCGTCCACCCGGCTGCGCCTGACGGGGCGGCTGGCACCGCCGCATCACGCCGGCGAGCCGTTCGCCGGCGTGATGCGGGCGGACCCGGGCCCGCCGCGGGTCACCGGGCCCCCGACCGCGCTCCAGCGCACCGCGGGGGACCTCCGCGCGGGGCTGCGCGCCGCGACCGACGGGCTGCCACCGGATGCCCGCGCCCTGCTGCCGGGGCTGGTCGTCGGGGACACCTCCCGGATTCCGTCCGACCTGCACGACGCCTTCCGGGCGACCGACCTGACGCATCTTCTGGCCGTTTCCGGGAGCAACCTCACCATCGTCCTGTTGCTGCTCATCGGCCCGCCCGGCAGCGCGCTCAAGGCCGAGCGTGGCGGGCTGGCGCCCCGGTTGGGGATCCCGCTGCGGGCGACAGCGCTGCTCGGCGGGGCGCTGACCCTCGGCTTCGTCCTGGTCTGCCGGCCCGATCCCAGCGTGCTGCGCGCCGCCGCCTGCGGACTGATCACCCTGCTGGCCATCGGCACCGGGCGCCGCAGGTCACTGATCCCCGCGCTCGCCGCCGCCGTACTGCTGCTGGTGCTGTACGACCCCTGGCTGGCGCGCAGCTACGGCTTCCTGCTGTCCGTGCTGGCCACCGGGGCGCTGCTCACCGTCGCCCCGCGCTGGAGCGCCTCGCTGCACGCGCGCGGGGTGCCGCCACGGATCGCGGAGGCGCTGGCCGCGGCGCTCGCGGCCCAGGCGGTGTGCGCCCCGGTGGTGGCGGTCTTCGCCGCGCGGGTCAGCCTGGTGGCGATCCCGTGCAACCTGCTCGCCGAGCTCGCGGTGGCCCCGGCGACCGTGCTCGGGTTCGCCGCGCTCGCCACGGCACCGGTCGCGATGCCGGTGGCCGGACTGCTCGCCGAATGCGCGGGGTGGCCGGCCGGGTGGATCGCCTCCGTCGCCCGGGCGGGGGCCTCACTGCCCGGGGCGGAGGCTCAGTGGCCCGGAGGCTGGCGCGGAGGGCTGCTTCTCGCCGCCGTCACCGGGCTGGTGCTGGTGGGCGTGCGCCGGGTGCGGCACCGGGCGTGGCTGGCCGGAGCGTGCTCCGTGCTGTTGCTGCTCGCCGTGGTGCGGCCGCAACCGCTCACCAGGCTGGTCACCGGGTGGCCGCCACCGGGGTGGGTGTTCGCGATGTGCGACGTCGGCCAGGGCGATGCGACGGTCCTCGCGGCGGGCGGTGACACGGCCGTGGTGGTCGACGTGGGCCCGGACCCGGCGCTCGTGGACCGGTGCCTGCACCAGCTCGGGGTCAGCCGGGTGCCGCTCGTGGTGCTCACGCACTTCCACGCCGACCATGTCGCGGGCCTGCCCGGCGTCCTGAGGGGCCGGGCCGTCGGGGCGATCCAGACCACGAGCCTCCAGGACCCGCCGGACCAGGCGGCGTTCGTGCGGAGAGCCGCCGCGGCGGCAGGGGTGCCGGTCCTCCGGGCGGGAGCGGGTGAGCGCCGGCGGATCGGGCCGCTCGACTGGCGGGTGCTGTGGCCGGGCGCCGCCATGACGGGCCCGGAGCCCGAGGGAGCGAACGACGCCAGCGTCGCGCTCCACGTCCGCATCGACGGCGGTACGACCCTGCTGCTCCTCGGCGACCTGGAGCCGCCCGCCCAGCAGGGCCTGCTGCGGGCCCACCCGGACCTGCCGCCGGTCGACGTCCTGAAGGTCGCCCACCACGGTTCGGCCCACCAGGACCCCCGCCTGCTGGGCAGGGCCCGTCCACGGCTGGCCCTGGTCTCGGCCGGCCGTGACAACCCGTACGGCCATCCGTCACCGCGTACGGTCGACGCGCTGAGGTCCGGCGGAGCGGTGGTGCTGAGCACCGACAGGCACGGTGCGATCGCCGTGACGGGACGGGGGAGGGAGCTGCGTGCCGCCACCGCATCGGTGCCGACGGCCCCGGGGCCGGAGCCGTAGCGGTACGCGGGAACAATGTCTGTTGTGAGCGATGTGAGACATGTGCTGGTGCTGCCCGACCGGGACGCGGCCGAGGAGGTCGCCGAGGAACTCGGGGAGCGTTTCGGGATCACGGAGGAGCCGCAGCTGGTACGGGACGCCCTGGCCGGTGAGGACGACGCCGAGGACGCCCAGTGGCTGGTGGTGGTCGAGGACCCGGACGGGCGGCTCGCGGCCGCCGAGCTGGACGAGTTCGCGGCCCGGTGGGACGGCTGGCGCGAGGAGCCGTAGGGCGGGCGGTTCCGGGCGTGCCCGCGTTGTCGGTGGGCCGTGCGATGCTGGTTCGCGATGGCCACCAGAAAGAACCAGACCGACGACGTCCTCGCGCCCGTCACCCTCGCCGTGGGGCAGGAGGACCTGCTTCTCGACCGGGCGGTGCAGCAGGTGGTGGCGGCCGCCCGCGCGGCCGACGCCGACACGGACGTCCGCGACCTCACGCCCGACCAGCTCCAGCCCGGCGCGCTCGCCGAGCTGACGAGCCCCTCGCTCTTCGCCGAGCGCAAGGTGCTGGTCGTGCGGAACGCGCAGGACCTCTCCGCCGACACGATCAAGGACATCAAGGCCTACCTCGGCTCGCCCGTGGAGGACATCTGCCTCGTCCTGCTCCACGCGGGCGGCGCCAGGGGCAAGGGTCTGCTGGACGCGGCACGCAAGGCGGGTGCGCGGGAGGTCGCGTGCCCGAAGACCACCAAGCCGGCGGAGCGACTGACGTTCGTACGCGGTGAGTTCCGCGCGCTGGGGCGGTCGGCGACGCCGGAGGCCTGCCAGGCGCTCGTCGACGCGGTGGGCAGCGATCTGCGGGAGCTCGCGTCCGCGGTGTCGCAGCTCGCCGCGGACGTCGAGGGCACGATCGACGAGTCGGTCGTCGGCCGCTACTACACGGGCCGTGCGGAGGCCTCCAGCTTCAACGTCGCCGACCGGGCGGTGGAGGGCCGGGCCGCGGAGGCCCTGGAGGCGCTCCGGTGGTCGCTGTCCACCGGCGTCGCGCCCGTGCTGATCACGAGCGCGCTGGCGCAGGGCGTGCGGGCGATCGGCAAGCTGTCGTCGGCGCGAGGCGGGCGGCCCGCGGACCTGGCCCGCGAGCTGGGTATGCCGCCGTGGAAGATCGACCGCGTGCGTCAGCAGATGCGCGGCTGGACGCCGGACGGGGTGGCCGTCGCGCTGCGCGCGATCGCCGAGGCCGACGCGGGGGTCAAGGGCGGGGGAGACGACCCGGAGTACGCGCTGGAGAAGGCCGTCGTCACCATCGCCCGCGCGGCCCGCTCCCGCCGCTGACGCGAGCGGTGCGGCGCGCCGCCGCCGTGCGGCGGGGGCGATACGAGTGCCGTGGGCCGGCGGTGGCGTGCGCTGCCGGTCGCGGTGTGGCTACCGGGGGCGAGGCGGTGCGTAGTCGGCCTCGAGCCGGTGGGAACCCCGCACGCCTGGAAGCCGGGCTCGGTTTCCGTCGCGCCACCCGCCGCGGGAGGTGCGAGTGCGGGTCTTTCCGTGGGGCTTCCGGCCGTCGGTCGGCCGCGGGCCGTGTGCCGGCGAGCGGTGCTGGTGAGCGGCCCGGTCTCCCTCCCGTGCCGCTTGTACGCGAGCGGCCCCACGTGGAGCCCTTTGCCGTCGGCGGCTGCGCGCCGGACGGTCAGGCGTGGCCCGGGAGAGGGCGTAACCACCGGGGGGCCAGGGTGTGCGGGCCGGGGCTGGGTATGGCGAAGGCCCCGGCGGGCGTCCTGGGGAAGGACGGCGACGGGGCCTTCGGGTGGTGCGTTGGTGAGCTCGTACCCGCGTGGCGAACGCAGGCCGCGTACGGGCTCGGGGTGCCGGTCAGGAGCGGATGAGAGGGCCCGCTGGGTCCCTTCCGGCGATCAAATCAAGAGCAGCTCAGCCCTGGAGGGAGGCAACCTTGGTGGCCAGCGCCGACTTCTTGTTGGCGGCGGCGTTCTTGTGGATGACACCCTTCGAGACGGCCTTGTCGAGCGCACGGGAGGCGGCGCGAGCGGCAACGGTGGCCTTCTCGACGTCACCCGCGGCGGCAGCCTCACGGGCCTTGCGGATCGCGGTCTTGAGCGACGACTTGACGGCCTTGTTGCGCAGGCGCGCCTTCTCGTTGGTCTTGTTCCGCTTGATCTGGGACTTGATGTTCGCCACGAAAGAGCCTTTTCAGGTTCGTAAGGATTTCTCTGATGTGTGCCCCGTTGCTGAGAGGGCCACGAGACACAGCTGCCCAGGCTACCAGTCGCCCTCCGAGCGGCCCAAACCGAGCGCCCGTCCCCGTCCGTGGGACCATGGAACCTACGTATCGATCCGCCGTCGACCCGAGCAGAGACGCCCGGCGTCTCGAGAATCAGGACCCTGCGTGCCCGCGACCCCTATCCACGTGCCCGAGCCGAGCCGTACCGACCCGGCGCTGATCCGCAATTTCTGCATCATCGCGCACATCGACCACGGCAAGTCCACCCTTGCCGACCGGATGCTCCAGCTGACCGGTGTGGTCGAGCAGCGGCAGATGCGCGCTCAGTACCTCGACCGCATGGACATCGAGCGCGAGCGCGGCATCACGATCAAGTCCCAGGCGGTGCGTCTGCCGTGGGCCCCCACCGAGGGGCCCGGCCAGGGCAGCACTCACATCCTCAACATGATCGACACCCCTGGTCACGTCGACTTCACCTATGAGGTGTCGCGGTCCCTGGCCGCCTGCGAGGGCACCATCCTGCTCGTCGACGCCGCCCAGGGCATCGAGGCGCAGACCCTCGCCAACCTCTACCTGGCGATGGAGAACGACCTCGCCATCGTCCCCGTGCTCAACAAGATCGACCTGCCGGCCGCCCAGCCGGAGAAGTTCGCCGAGGAACTGGCGAACCTGGTCGGCTGCGACCCCGACGACGTCCTGCGGGTGTCCGCCAAGACCGGTCTCGGTGTCGAGGCGCTGCTGGACCGCGTCGTCAGGGAGGTCCCGGCCCCGGTCGGCGTCAAGGACGCCCCCGCCCGCGCGATGATCTTCGACTCGGTCTACGACTCGTACCGGGGCGTCGTCACGTACGTACGTGTCATCGACGGCCAGCTCAACAAGCGCGAGCGCATCCGCATGATGTCCACCGGCGCCACGCACGAGCTGCTGGAGATCGGGACGAACTCGCCCGAGATGCTCCCGGCCGACGGCCTCGGTGTGGGTGAGGTCGGTTACCTGATCACGGGTGTGAAGGACGTCCGGCAGTCCAAGGTCGGTGACACCATCACCACCCTGCACAAGGGCGCCACCGAGGCGCTCGGCGGGTACAAGGACCCCAAGCCCATGGTGTTCTCCGGCCTCTACCCGCTGGACGGCTCCGACTACCCCGAGCTGCGTGACGCCCTCGACAAGCTCCAGCTCAACGACGCCGCGCTGGTCTACGAGCCGGAGACCTCCGCCGCCCTCGGCTTCGGCTTCCGTGTCGGCTTCCTCGGCCTGCTGCACCTCGACGTGATCCGTGAGCGGCTGGAGCGCGAGTTCGGGCTGGACCTGATCGCCACCGCCCCGAACGTGGTCTACCGCGTGCTCATGGAGGACGGCACCGAGCACACCGTCACCAACCCGAGCGAGTTCCCCGAGGGCAAGATCAGCGAGGTCTACGAGCCGGTCGTCCGCGCCACGATCCTCGCCCCCAGCGAGTTCATCGGCTCGATCATGGAGCTCTGCCAGACCCGCCGCGGCACCCTCCTCGGCATGGACTACCTCTCCGAGGACCGGGTCGAGATCCGCTACACCCTGCCCCTCGCGGAGATCGTCTTCGACTTCTTCGACCAGCTGAAGTCCAAGACCCGCGGCTACGCCTCCCTCGACTACGAGCCCACCGGCGAGCAGGCCTCCAGCCTCGTGAAGGTCGACATCCTGCTCCACGGCGACAAGGTCGACGCCTTCTCCGCCATCACCCACAAGGACGCGGCGTACGCGTACGGCGTGCGGCTCGTGGCCAAGTTGCGCGAGCTCATCCCGCGCCAGGCGTTCGAGGTGCCGATCCAGGCGGCCATCGGCTCGCGCGTCATCGCCCGCGAGACCATCCGCGCCATCCGCAAGGACGTCCTCGCCAAGTGCTACGGCGGTGACATCTCCCGTAAGCGGAAGCTGCTGGAGAAGCAGAAGGAAGGCAAGAAGCGGATGAAGATGGTCGGTTCCGTGGAGGTTCCGCAAGAAGCCTTCATCGCGGTGCTGTCCAGCGACGACTCCGCCGGCGGCAAGGCCAAGAAGTAGCAGTGCCCGCACAGCGCCCGTTCGGTTCACGGACGGGCGCTTTTGCGTGCTTGCGACGTGCCGCCGCGCGTCCGAGTCGTTATGAAGCGGGTATGAAGCACCGGGCCGCAGCCCCTTACATGGCGGACCATGGCGCTCTAACCTGATGCCGCCCGAGGGTTACTCGCCAGTTAAACAATCATCCCGTCGTGCAGCCCTGCCGCAAGCCGCCCGGAGGACGTCGTGAGCGACACACAAACCCTGATCGAGAACCGACCGCCTTCCGTGGCCACCCTCTTCCTGGAGCGCGTGGCGAAAACGCCCGAAGGCGAGGCCTACCGCTACCCGGTCCCCGCCGCCTCCGGCCAGGGCCCCGACGAGTGGAAGTCCCTCAGCTGGGGACAGGCCGCCGAGCGCGTCTACGCCATCGCCGCCGGCCTCGTCGACCTCGGCGTACGGTCCGAGGAGCGGGTCGCCCTCGCCGCCGCCACCCGTGTCGAGTGGATCCTGTCGGACCTCGGCGTGATGTGCGCCGGTGCCGCGACCACCACCGTCTACCCCCAGACCAACGCCGAGGAGTCCGCGTACATCCTCGCCGACTCCGACAGCCGCGTCCTGATCGCCGAGGACGCCGCCCAGCTGGCCAAGGCACGTGAGAAGCGTGCCGACCTGCCGCACCTCACCCATGTGGTCGTCATCGACCCGACCGGTGTGGAAGCGGACGAGGCCGACCCCGAGGGCTGGGTGCTCTCCCTCGCCGAGCTCGAGGAGCGCGGCCGCGCGTACCTGGAGAAGAACCCGGACGCCGTCAAGGACCGGGTCGCCGCCATCACCGCCGACCAGCTCGCCACCCTCATCTACACCTCCGGCACCACCGGCCGCCCCAAGGGCGTACGGCTGCCCCACGACAACTGGTCGTACATGGCCAAGGCCATCGCCGCGACCGGCCTGGTCACGGCGGACGACGTGCAGTACCTCTGGCTGCCCCTCGCTCACGTCTTCGGCAAGGTGCTGACCTCCGGCCAGATCGAGGTCGGGCACGTCACCGCCGTCGACGGCCGCGTCGACAAGATCATCGAGAACCTGCCGGTCGTCCAGCCGACGTACATGGCCGCCGTCCCCCGCATCTTCGAAAAGGTTTACAACGGAGTCGCGGCAAAGGCACGGGCAGGAGGCGGCGCCAAGTACAAGATCTTCAAGTGGGCCGCCGAGGTCGCCCGCGAATACGCCAGGACCAGTCAGGACAACTTCCGCCGCACCGGCAACGCGAGCGTCCCCTTCGGCCTGAAGGCCAAGCACAAGATCGCCGACGCCCTCGTCTACTCCAAGCTCCGCGAGGCCTTCGGCGGCCGGCTGCGCGCCGCCGTCTCCGGATCGGCCGCCCTCGCGCCCGACATCGGCTACTTCTTCTCCGGCGCCGGCATCCACATCCTGGAGGGCTACGGCCTCACCGAATCCAGCGCCGCGTCCTTCGTCAACCCGGGCGAGGCCTACCGCACCGGCACCGTCGGCAAGCCGGTGCCCGGCACCGAGGTCCGGATCGCCGACGACGGCGAGATCCTGCTGCGCGGCCCCGGCATCATGGAGGGGTACCACGGGCTGCCGGAGAAGACCGCCGAGGTCCTGGAGCCGGACGGCTGGTTCCACACCGGCGACATCGGCGAACTGTCCGTCGACGGCTACCTCCGCATCACCGACCGCAAGAAGGACCTGATCAAGACGTCCGGCGGCAAGTACATCGCGCCCGCCGAGGTCGAGGGACAGTTCAAGGCCGTCTGCCCGTACGTCTCCAACATCCTCGTCCACGGCGCCGACCGGAACTTCTGCACCGCGCTCATCGCCCTCGACGAGCCCGCGATCCTCGGCTGGGCGGAGGAGCACGGCCTGGGCGGCAAGTCCTACGCCGAGGTCGTGGCCACCCCCGAGGTCAACCAGCTCGTCCAGGGCTATGTGGACCGGCTCAACGAGGGGCTCCAGCGCTGGCAGACCGTCAAGCAGTTCCGGCTCCTGCCGCGCGACCTCGACATCGAGCACGGCGAACTGACGCCCAGCCTCAAGCTGAAGCGCCCCGTGGTCGAGCGTGAGTACAAGCACCTGATCGACGAGATGTACGCGGGGACCAGGGAAGCCTGAGACCGGCGGGACGCAACGACGGGGCCGCGCTCGGCGAGCGCGGCCCCGTTCGCGTGGGCGAGTTCGATGACTCGGCGCTTATGGGCGTGCTCGATCTGTCACCCTGTCGGTGTCCGACCACGAGCCGAGCCGACGAGGAGCCGCACGTGGGGTCCCTTCCGACACAGCGCGCGACCACCGGCGAGTTGCTGCTGCCGCCCCACCACCCGCCCCCGGGCCAGTCCGTCACGCGCACCAGCCTGCCGGGCAACCCGCTCGCGCCGTCCGCCGCCCGCCGGTTCGTACGCGCCGCGCTCGCCGACTGGACCGGACTGGCGCTGCCCGCCGCCGCGACGATCAACGACCGGGTCGCCGCCGACGCCGTCCTGGTCGTCGGCGAGCTCGTCACCAACGCCGTCGTCCACGCCGGTACCACCGTCGAGCTCCTCTTCCGTCTCGAGGACCCCGCCGACGGGCGGCCCGCCGCCCTCGTCCTCGAGGTCTCCGACCACCACCCCACCCGGACCGTCCGCCACGAGCAGCAGCACCAGGAGGACGAGGACGGTCTCGACGAGTACGGCCGCGGGCTCCAGCTCGTCGCCGCCCTCGCCGAATGCTGGGGCATCACCTACCGCCCCGGCCTCAAGACCGTCTGGGCCCGGCTCCCCCTCGACGGCTGGGACACCTGCCCCGTACCCGGCGCCGAGCCGGCGATCCAGCGCGGGCTGCGCGCCGCCGGGATCCTCGCCCCGGCACCGCGCCGGGTCGTGCGCGACGACCACGAATGGGCCGGCCGCGGGGCGCTGTCGTTCCTCGCCGAGGCGTCCGACCTGCTCGCCGGCCAGCTCGACGAGGACCTCGTCGCCGCGCTCGCCGGCCAGCTCCTGGTGCCGCGCCTGGCCGACTGGTGCGCCTTCTGGCTGGAGGACAACACCACGGAGGGCGGCGGGCCCCGGCTCGCCCGGGTGTGGCACGCCGACGAATCGGCGCTGGAGACGCTGCGCACGGTGCTGGAGAAGGAACCGCCCCGCATGCCGGAGCCGCCCCGCACCGGGCCGGTGCCGATCCCGTGGCCGTCCTCGGAGCGCGGCGCGGAAGGGCACGCGGACGGGCACGGGCATGCGCACGCGGACGGGAAAGCGGACAGGCACGGGCACGCGGACGGACACGGGGTCCGGGGCGGCGACGGGCAGGGGGTCCGGGGCGTGCCGGGCGGCGCGGCGGGAGGCACCGCGCTCGCGTACCGGCTGGTCGTCGGCGGGCACGGACTGGGCACGCTGATGCTGGGACGGCGCGGGCGCGGCCGGATCCCCGACGCCGTCACCACCCTCGTGGAGGACTTCGCGCGCCGCGTCGCCCTCGCCATCGGGGCCGCCCGCCGCTACACCCGCCAGGTCACCATCAGCCGGATCCTCCAGCGCGGTCTCCTGCCCAGCCAAGTGGCCCAGATCCCGGGCATCGACAGCCGCATCGTGTACGAACCGAGCGACGACGGTCTCGCGGGCGGCGATTTCTACGACGTGTTCCAGGCCGGCCCGGGAGCGCGCCGCTGGTGCTTCATGCTCGGTGACGTCCAGGGCAGCGGCCCCGAGGCCGCCGTCGTCACCGGCCTGGCCCGCCCCTGGCTGCGCTTGCTCGCCCGCGAGGGCCACCAGGTCGGGCAGGTCCTCGACCGGCTGAACCGGCTGCTCCTCGACGACGCCACGGAGGCCGCCGAAGCCGCCGCCTCCATGGTCGCCGCGGCCGGTGACCTGCCCGGCGGGCCACAGCCCCCGGCCCAGCCGCAGTCGCGGTTCCTGTCACTGCTGTACGGCGAGCTCGTGCCGCTCGCCCCCGAGGACGGCGGCGGAGCCCGCTGCACGCTCGCCAGCGCCGGCCACCCCCTGCCGCTCCTGCTGCGCCCCGACGGCTCCGTGACGCCCGCCGCGGCGCCCCAGGTGCTGCTCGGCGTCGTCGACGACGTCGGGTACGAGAGCCACACCTTCCACCTCGCGCCCGGGGAGACCCTCCTGTGCGTCACCGACGGCGTCACCGAACGCCGCTCCCGCACCGGCCGGATGTTCGACGACGGCGACGGGCTGGCCGAGGCCCTCGCCGGCTGCGCCGGGCTGCCGGCACGGGAGGTCGCCGACCGGATCCGGCAGGCGGTCCACACGTTCGGCGAGACGCCCGTGCGCGACGATCTCGCGCTGCTGGTGCTCCAGGCCCGGTAGGTGCCGCGGTGACGGACAATGGGCGGTATGCCTTCCGTACTGCCCGATGGTGAGCCCATGCCCGAGGACGGCGCGCTTCCCGCGTCCGCCCTGCTCGGGGCCGGTGAGCGGCCGCTCGGGTTCTATCTGCACGTGCCGTACTGCGCGACCCGCTGCGGCTACTGCGACTTCAACACCTACACCGCCACCGAGCTGCGCGGCTCCGGTGGCGTCCTCGCCTCCCGCGACAACTACGCGGCGACGCTGACGGACGAGGTGCGCCTCGCGCGGAAGGTGCTCGGTGACGACCCGCGCCCGGTGCGCACCGTCTTCGTCGGCGGCGGTACGCCCACGCTGCTCGCCGCCGCGGACCTCGTGACGATGCTGGGCGCCGTCCGCGACGAGTTCGGGCTCGCCGACGACGCCGAGATCACGACGGAGGCGAACCCGGAGTCCGTGGACCCTGCGTACCTGGCGGAGCTGCGGGAGGGCGGCTTCAACCGGATCTCCTTCGGCATGCAGAGCGCCCGCCGGCACGTCCTGAAGGTGCTCGACCGCACGCACACCCCCGGGCGGCCGGAGGCCTGCGTCGCGGAGGCGCGCGCGGCCGGGTTCGAGCACGTCAACCTCGACCTGATCTACGGCACGCCGGGGGAGAGCGACGACGACTGGCGCGCCTCGCTCGACGCGGCGATCGGCGCGGGGCCGGACCACGTCAGCGCGTACGCCCTGATCGTGGAGGAGGGCACGCAGCTGGCGCGGCGCATCCGGCGCGGCGAGGTGCCGATGACGGACGACGACGTCCACGCGGACCGGTACCTGATCGCCGAGGACGTGCTGTCCGGGGCGGGCTTCTCCTGGTACGAGGTGTCCAACTGGGCCACCTCGGAGGCGGGACGGTGCCTGCACAACGAGTTGTACTGGCGCGGCGCCGACTGGTGGGGGGCGGGGCCCGGCGCGCACAGCCACGTGGGGGGCGTGCGGTGGTGGAACGTCAAGCACCCCGGCGCGTACGCCGCGGCGCTGGCGGAGGGGCGGTCGCCCGGCGCGGGGCGTGAGGTCCTGTCGGAGGAGGACCGGCGCGTGGAGCGGGTGCTGCTGGAGCTGCGACTGAAGGAGGGGTGCGCTCTGTCGCTGCTGAAGCCGGCGGGCCTGGCCGCTGCCGAGCGGGCGGTAAGGGACGGGCTCCTGGACGCCGGTCCTTACGCCGACGGGCGGGCCGTGCTGACGCTGCGGGGGCGGCTCCTGGCCGACGCGGTGGTGCGGGACCTGGTGGATTGATTGACGTCCCCTCCAGGCCCCGCCCAGGAGGCCGACCGCAGATCCCCGCAGTGGCGGGGACAACGACCTGCCAGGCCGTGTGGACGAGCTGATCGACGGAACAGCCCCGCTATGGCGGGGAGGCGGTTCGGGCCCCGGCGGGGAAACGACTGGACCAGTGTGTGATCACGCCGGCTCCGCGCCGCCTACCGTCACGTGATCAATGAGTTGCTCCACCGCGCCCAGCAGCTCCGGCTCCAGGTCTTTGTACGAGTGGACCTTCGACAGGATGTGCTGCCAGGCCGCGCCCGTGTTCTCCGGCCAGCCGAGTGCCCGGCACACGCCCGTCTTCCAGTCCTGGCCGCGCGGGACGGCGGGCCACGCCCGGATGCCCACCGACGAGGGCTTCACCGCCTCCCAGATGTCGATGTACGGATGCCCCACGACCAGGGTGTGGGCGTCCGTGACCGATGCCGCGATGCGGGACTCCTTGGAGCCGGGGACCAGATGGTCCACCAGGACCCCGAGGCGGGCGTCGGGGCCCGGGCCGAAGTCCCGGACGACGGCCGGGAGGTCGTCGACGCCCTCCAGGTACTCGACGACCACGCCCTCGATGCGCAGGTCGTCGCCCCACACGCGTTCCACGAGCTCCGCGTCGTGGCGGCCCTCCACATAGATGCGCCCCGCACGGGCCACACGCGCGCGTGCACCCGGGACGGCGATGGAGCCCGAGGCGGTGCGCGACGGCCGGGAGGGCGCCGCCGACGGGCGCACCAGCGTCACCGTACGGCCCTCCAGGAGGAACCCCCGGGGCGTCAGCGGGAACACCCGGTGCTTGCCGAACCGGTCCTCCAGGGTGACCGTCCCCGCCTCACAGCCGATCACCGCCCCGCAGAAGCCGGTGCTCACCTCCTCGACCACCAGGTCCGGGTCGGCGGGAACCTCGGCAACGGGCGCGGACTTCTTCCACGGGGGCGTCAGATCGGGGTGGTAGCTGCGCATTCGCCAGACGCTACGACACCCCGAACCGCCGGGCCAGTTCATCGCGTTGGGCGCGTAGGAAGGCGGCGTCGACCACGGCGCCGTGCCCGGGGACGTACACGGCCTCCTCGCCGCCCAGCTCCAGCAGCCGGTCCAGGGCGGCCGGCCAGCGCGAGGGGATGGCGTCCGGCCCGGCCTGCGGGTCGCCCGACTCCTCCACCAGGTCCCCGCACAGGACGACCTCCCGGGAGCCCGGCACGAGCACGGCCAGGTCGTGGCCGCTGTGACCCGGCCCCACATTGGCCAGCAGCACCTGCCGCCCGCCCAGCTCCAGCGTCCACTCGCCGCACACCAGGTGGTGCGGGGCCACCAGGACGTCCGTCGCCTCCAGGGCGTCCGTCTCGGCCACCCCGTGCCGTACGGCGTCGCCCCGCAGCGCGTCGCGGTCCCTGGTGAGCACGGTGTCGATGCCGACGGCGCCGTACACCTCCGTCCCCGAGAACGCCGCCGTGCCGAGCACATGATCGAAATGGGGATGACTCAGTGCGATATGCGTCACTCTCCGGCCGCCCATCAGGGCCTGAGCCTGCGCCCGGATCGCGGCGCCCTCACGGAGCGTCGCGCCCGTGTCGTACAGGAGAGCGCCCTCCTCGCCGACCACCAGCGCCGTGGTCGCGTCCCACACCGGGAGCCTCCTGCGGCCCACGCCGTCGGCGAGACGCTCCCAGCCGAAGTCTTCCCAACTGACGTCCATACCGCGACGCTATCGGCAACCACCAGCGACGTCGCGCGGTAGCGTGGTCGGCCGCCCTTGCTAGGGGCGTACCCCGGCGCCGTACACTTGCCGGGGGAAGGTTGGCACTCGGGCATTGCGAGTGCCAGCGAAGCAGAAGGAACCACAGCCAGCTGGAGGTGCGCGCGATGCTCAGCGAACGCAGACTCGAGGTACTGCGCGCCATCGTCCAGGACTATGTCGGTACCGAGGAGCCCGTCGGTTCCAAGGCCCTCACGGAGCGCCACAACCTCGGAGTCTCGCCCGCCACCGTGCGCAACGACATGGCGGTGCTGGAGGAGGAGGGCTTCATCGCCCAGCCCCACACCAGCGCGGGCCGCATCCCCACCGACAAGGGCTACCGCCTCTTCGTCGACAAGCTCGCCGGCGTCAAGCCGCTGTCGTCGCCGGAGCGGCGCGCCATCCAGAACTTCCTGGACGGTGCCGTGGACCTCGACGACGTCGTCGGCCGTACGGTGCGGCTGCTCGCGCAGCTGACCCGGCAGGTCGCCGTGGTGCAGTACCCGTCGCTGACGCGGTCCACCGTGCGTCATGTGGAGCTGCTGTCGCTGGCCCCCGCCCGGCTGATGCTCGTCCTGATCACCGACACGGGGCGGGTGGAGCAGCGCATGGTCGACTGCCCCGCGCCGTTCGGCGAGACGTCCGTGGCCGACCTGCGGGCGCGGCTGAACAGCCGCGTCGTGGGGCGGCGCTTCACGGACGTACCGCAGCTGGTGCAGGACCTCCCGGAGTCCTTCGAGGCGGAGGACCGGGGCACCGTCTCCACGGTGCTGGCCACGCTGCTGGAGACACTGGTGGAGGAGACCGAGGAGCGGCTGATGATCGGCGGCACCGCCAATCTCACCCGCTTCGGGCACGACTTCCCGCTGACGATCCGGCCGGTGCTGGAGGCGCTGGAGGAGCAGGTGGTGCTCCTGAAGCTGCTCGGCGAGGCCAAGGACTCGGCGATGACCGTACGTATCGGGCACGAGAACGCCCATGAGGGCCTCAACTCCACGTCCGTCGTCGCGGTCGGCTACGGTTCGGGCGACGAGGCAGTCGCCAAACTCGGCGTGGTCGGACCGACCCGCATGGACTACCCCGGAACGATGGGAGCGGTACGCGCAGTGGCACGTTACGTCGGACAGATCCTGGCGGAGTCGTAAGTGGCCACGGACTACTACGCCGTACTCGGCGTACGCCGCGACGCGTCCCAGGACGAGATCAAGAAGGCGTTCCGGAGGCTCGCCCGCGAGCTGCACCCGGACGTCAACCCCGATCCGAAGACGCAGGAGCGGTTCAAGGAGATCAACGCCGCCTACGAGGTGCTGTCGGACCCGCAGAAGAAGCAGGTCTACGACCTCGGCGGTGACCCGCTGTCCGCCTCCGGCGGCGCGGGCGCGGGTGGCTTTGGCGCGGGTGGCTTCGGCAACTTCTCCGACATCATGGACGCCTTCTTCGGTACGGCGTCCCAGCGCGGCCCCCGGTCGCGCACGCGGCGCGGCCAGGACGCGATGATCCGCCTGGAGATCGACCTCAACGAGGCGGCCTTCGGTACGACCAAGGACATCCAGGTCGACACGGCCGTCGTCTGCACCACCTGCTCCGGCGAGGGCGCCGCGCCCGGTACATCGGCCCAGACGTGCGACATGTGCCGCGGCCGTGGCGAGGTCTCCCAGGTCACCCGGTCCTTCCTGGGCCAGGTCATGACGTCCCGTCCCTGCCCCCAGTGCCAGGGCTTCGGCACCGTGGTCCCCACCCCGTGCCCGGAGTGCGCGGGCGACGGCCGGGTCCGGTCGCGCCGTACGCTCACGGTCAAGATCCCGGCCGGTGTGGACAACGGCACCCGTATCCAGCTGGCCGGCGAGGGCGAGGTCGGCCCCGGCGGCGGTCCGGCCGGTGACCTGTACGTCGAGATCCACGAGCTGCCGCACGCGGTGTTCCAGCGGCGGGGCGACGACCTGCACTGCACGGTGACCATTCCGATGACGGCGGCCGCACTGGGCACGAAGTGCCCGCTGGAGACGCTGGACGGGCTGGAGGAGGTCGACGTCCGGCCCGGCACGCAGTCGGGCCAGTCGATCCCGCTGCACGGACGCGGTGTGACGCACCTGCGCGGCGGCGGGCGCGGTGACCTCATCGTGCACGTCGAGGTCCAGACGCCGTCGAAGCTGGACCCGGAGCAGGAGCGGCTGCTGCGGGAGCTGGCGAAGCTGCGGGGCGAGGAGCGGCCGACGGGTCAGTTCCAGCCGGGGCAGCAGGGTCTGTTCTCCCGCCTGAAGGACGCGTTCAACGGGCGGTGACCGAGGGTCCGCGGCCCCGGTACCCCCTGACGGGGGCAGATCGTGGTCGTGGGGGCTGACGCCCCCGCGCCCCGGGACCCGGTGGCTTCGCGCCGCATGAGCCCCCCGAGAGGCCGGCTGGTCCGCCGCAGGACCCCAAGACCGCCCGTGCGCGCACGGGCGGCCGCGTGTGGCCGTGCGGCGGGGGCGTGACACCATGCGTGCATGTCCTCCGCACTGACCGATCTCTGCCGGTACCCGATCGTGCAGGCCCCCATGGCGGGTGGCGCCTCCTGTCCGCAGCTGGCCGCGGCCGTGTCCGATGCCGGTGGCCTGGGGTTCCTGGCCGCCGGGTACAAGACCGCCGACGGCATGTACCAGGAGATCAAGCAGGTACGCGGGCTGACCTCGCGGCCCTTCGGCGTCAACCTGTTCATGCCCCAGCCCGGACACGCCGACCCCGCCGCCGTCGACGTCTACCGGCACCAGCTCGCCGGTGAGGCCAACTGGTACGACACGCCGCTCGGCGACCCGGACGCGGGGCGGGACGACGGGTACGAGGCCAAGCTGGCCATCCTGCTGGACGACCCGGTCCCGATGGTCTCCTTCACGTTCGGGTGCCCGACCCGCGAGACGGTCGCCGCGTTCGCGCGCGCCGGGACGGTCACCGTCGTGACGGTGACGTCGCCCGAGGAGGCCCAGGCGGCGCAGCAGGCGGGTGCCGACGCCGTGTGCGTCCAGGGCATCGAGGCGGGAGGGCACCAGGGCACGCACCGCGACGACCCGGAGACCGGCGGGGCCGGCACGGGCCTGCTGTCGCTGATCGCGCTGGTGAAGGAGGCCGTGCCGCTGCCGATCATCGCCGCGGGCGGTCTGATGCGCGGCAGCCAGATCGCCGCGGTCCTCGCGGCGGGCGCCGAGGCCGCACAGCTCGGCACGGCGTTCCTGGTGTGCCCCGAGTCGGGCGCGCACGTCCTGCACAAGCAGGCCATGACCAACCCGCTGTTCGTCCGCACCGAGCTGACGCGGGCGTTCTCGGGGCGCCCCGCGCGGGGCCTGGTCAACCGGTTCATGCACGAGCACGGCCCGTACGCCCCGGCCGCCTACCCCGAGGTGCACCACTTGACGAGCGGGCTGCGCAAGGCCGCGGCCAAGGCGGGTGACCCGCAGGGCATGGCGCTGTGGGCCGGGCAGGGCCACCGGATGGCGCGCGAGCTGCCCGCCGGGCGCCTGGTGGAGGTCCTGAGCGCCGAACTGGACGCCTCGGTGGCCGGCCTCGCGCTGCGGGGCGTCGCGTCATGACCGCGCCCGTGTTCCTGGTCGACCGCGTGGACCAGGTCACCGGCGGGACCGTCACCCTCGACGGGCCCGAGGGGCGGCACGCCGTCTCCGTACGCCGCCTGCGCGTCGGCGAGGAGATCGTCCTGACGGACGGCGCCGGCAGCGGCGCGTACGGCACCGTCGCGGCCGTCGAGGGCAAGGACCGCCTCGATGTGACGGTGACCGAGGTACGCACGGAACCCGAGCCCACCCCCCGTATCACCGTCGTCCAGGCCCTGCCCAAGGGTGACCGCGGCGAGCTGGCCGTGGAGACCATGACCGAGACGGGCGTCGACGCGATCGTGCCGTGGGCGGCGTCCCGCTGCATCACGCAGTGGAAGGGCGACCGGGGCCTGAAGGCGCTCGCCAAGTGGCGGGCCACGGCGCGGGAGGCGGGCAAGCAGTCGCGCCGCCTCCGTTTCCCGGACGTCGCCGACGCGGCCACCACCAAGCAGGTGGCCCGGCTGCTCGCCGAAGCGGACTTCGCCGCCGTCCTCCACGAGGAGGGCGCCCAGCCGCTGGCGACCGCCGAACTGCCCGCCACGGGCCACATCGTGCTGGTCGTGGGCCCCGAAGGGGGCGTGTCGCCCGACGAGTTGGCGGCCTTCGCCGAGGCGGGCGCGAAGCCCTACCGGCTCGGCCGCAGCGTGCTGCGCACCTCGACCGCCGGGACGGCCGCCACCGCCCTGCTGCTGGGACGCACCGGCCGCTGGTCGTAGGGCGGCCCGGGCGACCACCGCTCAACAGCGGGGGTCAGCGGACTCGTTGTCGTACCGGCTCCGTAAGGTGGCGGCATGTCCGACGAGTCTCCTCTCATCCGCAGCCTCCGCACCGCCGTCGCCGCCGCGCCCGACGACGTACCCTTGCGGCTGCACCTCGCCGAACTCCTCCTCCAGGCGGGGCGGAACGACGAAGCCGTGACCGAGGCGGCCGTCGCCCTCCAGCACGCACCCGGTGACCCGGACGCCCGCGCGCTGATGGGCCGCGCCATGGGCATGCCGCCCGCGCCGGCCCCGCAAGCCCCGCAGACCCCTCCGGCCCCGCACACCCCTCCGGCCCCGCAGGACCGCGAGGGCTTCGACTGGGCCGCCGCCGAGCAGGAGGTCGGTGACATCGTCCCGCCCCGGTTCGTGGACGGGACCGAGGCGCCCCTCACCGTCGACGGCCACGGTGACGACCCGGGTGACGCCGCCGCCTGGGACGTCGACGTACCCGGCGCCGTACGGCTCGCGGACGTCGGCGGCATGCAGGAGGTCAAGGACCGACTGGAGGCCGCCTTCCTCGCGCCCATGCGCAACCCCGAGCTGCGCAAGCTGTACGGCAAGAGCCTCCGCGGCGGCCTCCTGCTGTACGGGCCGCCCGGCTGCGGCAAGACGTTCATCGCCCGCGCGGTCGCCGGCGAGCTGGGCGCGAGCTTCCTGTCGATCTCGCTCAGCGACATCCTCGACATGTACATCGGCGCCTCCGAGAAGAACGTCCACGACATCTTCGAGACCGCCCGCGCCCAGGCCCCTTGCGTCGTCTTCCTGGACGAGCTCGACGCGCTGGGCGCCAAGCGCAGCCGCAGCCACCACAGCGGGCTGCGCAACGTCGTCAACCAGCTCCTCACCGAACTGGACGGCATCGCCGCCGACAGCAATGACGGCGTGTTCGTCCTGGCCGCCACCAACGTCCCCTGGGACGTGGACATCGCGCTGCGCCGCCCCGGCCGCCTCGACCGCACGCTGCTGGTCCTGCCGCCGGACGCCGCCGCGCGGGACGCGATCCTCCGCTACCACCTGCGCGACCGGCCCATCGAGGCGGTCGACCTGGGCAAGCTCGTCAAGGCCACCGAGGACTTCTCCGGGGCCGACCTCGCCCACGTCTGCGAGACCGCCGCCGAGGCCGCGCTGCTCGACTCGGCCCGCACCGGCACCGTACGGATGATCAACATGAAGGACCTGATGGGGGCGGCCAAGCAGATACGGCCGTCCACCGAGCCCTGGTTCTCCGCCGCCCGCAATGTGGCGACGTTCGCCAACGACGGCGGCATGTACGACGACCTCCTCGCGTACCTGAAGAGGAAGCGCAAGCTGTGACCACCCCGCCCACCCCGCAGTCGCTGACACTGGACCGGGCCGAGGCGCTCTACGACCTGGATCGCTACGAGCAGGCCGCCGCCCTCACCGCGCAGCACCTCGCGCAGAACCCGGACGACGCGCAGGCCCTCGCCCTGCTCGCCCGCTGCCGCCGCCACCTCGGTGACCGCGGCGAGGCGCTGCGTCTGGCGGACGAGGCGCTGCGCGCCGACCCCGAGCTGCCGTCGGCGTGGTTCCTGCGCGCCGACCTGCTGGCCCACGGGCCGGCGGGCGGGCCCCAGTGGGCGGCCGCGGAGGACGCCGCCCGGCGCGGCCTCGCCCTCGTACCGCACCACTGGAGCGGCTACCACGTGCTGGGGACGATCCTCGCCCGCTCCGGGCGCCGGGAGCGGCTCCGCGAGGCGTACGCGCTCGCCGTCCGCTCGGTCGAGCTGGGCCCCGAGGAGGACGCCACCCACTTCCTGGTGGGCCTGACCGCCTACCAGCTGAAGGACTACCGCACCGCCGAGAAGGCCTACGAGACCGCGCTGCGCCTCAACCCGGAGAGCAGCGAGGCCCACAACAACCTCTCGCTGCTGCACCTGCGCCGCCGCTGGTTCCGGCGCGGCGCGTGGACCAGGGCCGCGGAGGGGTTCGTCGACTCGGCCGCGCTCGACCTGGAGGACCGCGAGGCCCGGTTCAACCTGGAGACCATGGCCTGGGGCACCGCCGCGGGCGCGCGCTGGGTGGCCCTCGCCGGGTTCATGGCCGCGGGCATCGGCTCCGCCCCGCTGCGGACCGGGGGCAGCGGGTCCGGCGCGGTCACCAGCGAGCTGATCGGCATCGGCGTGGTCCTGGCGCTGTGGACGGCGTGGTTCCTGTGGATGCGCAGGCGTGTGGCGCCACGCCTGCGGCGCCCCCTGCTGCTGATCTCCCGGAAGTGCCCTCCGGTGCTGTGGATGGCCGGGGCGGTGGGACTGCTGGGCCTGCACTCGCTGGTCACCCTGGCGCTGCCCAGGGTGGGCGCGGGGGTCGTCGCCGGGTTCGGTGCGCCGCTGTTCTGGGGCGTGGTCATCACGTACTGGGTCAGCAGGTCCGCGCTCAACAGACGGGCGCCCGGCCGCCGATAGAGTGCCCTCATACGTACGAGAGCGGAGAAAGGACCAGGACATGGCCGGAGAGCCGCACCAGAGCGACTGTCTGTTCTGCAAGATCGTGGCGGGGGAGGTCCCGGCCACGATCGTCCGTGAGTCGGAGACGACCGTCGCCTTCCGCGACATCAACCCCCAGGCGCCCACCCACGTCCTGGTCATCCCCAAGGCGCACTACCCCGACGCCGCCGCGCTCGCCGCCGCCGCGCCCGAACTCGCCGCCGACGTGCTGCGCGAGGCGGGCCAGGTGGCCGCGGACGAGAAGGTCGACGGCACCGGCTACCGCATCGTCTTCAACACCGGCACCGGCGCCGGGCAGACCGTGTGGCACGCGCACGCCCATGTGCTCGGCGGCCGCGGCCTCAACTGGCCTCCCGGGTAGGACGCGGCGATGTCCGTCCGTGAACTCGTGGTGCTGGGCACCGCCAGCCAGGTGCCCACCCGGCACCGCAACCACAACGGCTACCTGCTGCGCTGGGACGGCGAGGGCGTCCTCTTCGACCCGGGCGAGGGCACCCAGCGCCAGATGCTGCGCGCCGGGGTCGCCGCGCACGACATCGACCGCATCTGCGTCACGCACTTCCACGGCGACCACTCCCTGGGCCTCGCCGGGGTGATCCAGCGCATCAACCTCGACCAGGTCCCCCACCCGGTCACCGCGCACTACCCGGCGAGCGGGCAGCGCTTCTTCGACCGGCTGCGGTACGCGACCGCGTACCGCGAGACGGTGAAGCTGGTCGAGGTGCCGGCCGCCGACGACGGCGTGCTCGCCACGACGCCCGCGTACACCCTCCTGGCCCGTCGCCTCTCGCACCCCGTCGAGTCGTTCGGCTACCGGCTCACCGAGCCCGACGGGCGCCGGATGCTGCCCGAGAGGCTCGCCGCGCACGGCATCAAGGGCCCCGACGTGGGCCGTATCCAGCGCGAGGGCGCACTGGGCGGGGTCCGGCTGGAGGACGTCAGTGAGGTACGGCGCGGGCAGAGCTTCGCCTTCGTCATGGACACCCGGCTGTGCGACGGTGTCCACGCGCTCGCCGAGGGCTGCGACATGCTGGTCATCGAGTCGACGTTCCTCGACGAGGACGTCCTCCTCGCCGAGGACCACGGCCACCTGACGGCCGGACAGGCGGCGGTGGTGGCCGCCGAGGCGGGCGTACGCCACCTCGTGCTCACCCACTTCTCACAGCGCTACAGCGACCCCGACCTCTTCGAACAGCAGGCGCGGGCGGCCGGTTTCGACGGCGAGCTGACCGTCGCCCAGGACCTCATCCGCGTCCCGCTCCCCAAACGCCAGTAGGGCTCCCACGCCAGTAAGGCCACGCACCATGCACCTGCCCGAAGCACTCCCCAAAGCGGAACTGCACCTCCACATCGAGGGCACCCTCGAACCCGAACTCGCGTTCGCTCTCGCCGCGCGCAACGGGGTCGAGCTGCCGTACGCCGACACCGAGGAGCTGCGCAAGGCGTACCTCTTCAGCGACCTCCAGTCCTTCCTGGACCTGTACTACGGGCTGATGGCCGTGCTGCACACCGCCGACGACTTCACGGAGCTCGCCGACGCGTACCTGGCGCGGGCCGCGGGGCAGGGCGTACGGCACGCCGAGATCTTCTTCGACCCGCAGGCGCACACCGAGCGGGGCGTGCCCATCGGCACGGTGATCGAGGGGCTGGCGCGGGCGCTGGAGCGCAGCGAGGAACGGCACGGCATCTCGACGCAGCTGATCATGTGCTTCCTGCGCGACCGGTCGGCGGAGTCGGCGATGGAGACGCTCCAGGCCGCGAAGCCGTACCTGCACCACATCGTGGGCGTCGGCCTGGACTCGGCGGAGGTGGGCCACCCGCCGGCGAAGTTCGCCGAGGTGTACGCGGCGGCCGACGCGCTCGGCCTGCGGAAGGTGGCGCACGCGGGTGAGGAGGGCCCGCCCGCGTACATCCGCGAAGCCCTGGACGTCCTCGGCGTCGAGCGGATCGACCACGGGCTGCGGGCCATGGAGGACGCCGACCTGGTGGAGCGGCTGGTACGGGAGCGGGTGCCGCTGACGCTGTGCCCGCTGTCGAACGTCCGGCTGCGCGCCGTCGACGTCCTGGAGGACCACCCGCTGCCGTCGATGATGGCGGCGGGGCTCCTGGTGACGGTGAACTCCGACGACCCGGCGTACTTCGGCGGGTACGTCGGCGACACCTTCCACGCGGTCCACGAGGCGCTGGGCATCGGCGAGGAGCAGCTGCGCGAGCTGGCCCGCAACTCGTTCGTGGCGTCGTTCCTGGACCACGACGAGGACCGCCGGGCCCGGTACCTCGCCGAGGTCGAGGCGTACGAGTTCGACTAGGACGTCAGCGGTTTCGGCCGGAGGCCGGCGGCCACGCCGGCCTCATCGGCGTACGAGGGCGAGCTGGTGGTTCATCTCGGTGAGGAAGCGCACCACCACGCGGAGTTCGTCGTCGGTGAACCGGGCACGGACCGCGTCCGTGCCGGTGGCCAGCGGGCGGAAGTAGTCCCGCGCGACGCCCCTGGCCGCCTCGGCGTAGTGCAGGTGGACCACGCGGCGGTCGTCGGCCGCCCTGACCCGGCGGATGTGTCCGGTCTTCTCCAGCCGGTCCAGGCAGGCGGTCATGGCCCCCGAGGTGAGGTTCATCCGCTTGCGCAACCGGCCGGGCGTCATGGGTTCCCCCTCTTCCTCGCCGTCCGCGTCCAGCACCGCGATGAGCGCCTGGACATCGGTGGGGTGAAGTCCCTGGGACTGTGCGAACTCCTGTGCGATGCGCTGGAACTCGGCGTTCATCCGACGGAGCAGCACGGCGAAGGAGTACAACCCGGTCGGGTCGTCGGCCGGAGGAGGCGAAGGCGGTGGGCTGTCGGTGTCTCGCATGACCACAGCCTATGATCTCTCGATCATTGAGATTCTTGATCAATGAGCTAATAGGGAAGGATCATCTGTGGGACACACACCTCGCCGGGGCCGATGGATCGTGCCGATCGCGCTGCTGTTGGTGTGGCTGGCGATCGGCGGGGCGCTCGGGCCGTACGCGGGGAAGCTCGGCGAGGTCGCCACCAACGACCAGGCGGCGTTCCTGCCACGGAGCGCCGAGTCGACGAAGGTCCTCGAAGCCCGCAAGGCGTTCGAAACGGCGCCGTCCGTCCCCGCGATCGTCGTGTGGACGGCCGACGGCGCCCGGGTAACGACCGAGCAACGGGAGGCCGCCACCCGGGCGGTCGCCGGGCTCGCCGGCGAGCCCGGGATCAGTGCCGCGCCCTCGCCGGCCGTCGTCTCCCGCGACGGCGAGGCGATGCAGGCGGTCGTTCCGCTCGCCCCCGACCTGGGCGAGGGGCTCCCGGCGGTTCTGGACGAGGTGCGGCAGGCCGCGCAGCGGGTGCCGGGCGCCGCCTCGGTCTCGATCGCCGGTCCCGCGGCCGCCCAGGCGGACCTGTCCGACGCGTTCGCCGGCATCGACGGACTGCTGCTGGGCGTGGCACTCGGCGTGGTCCTGCTGATCCTGCTGCTGGTCTACCGAAGTGTGCTGCTGCCTCTGGTGATCATCGTCAGTGCGGTGTTCGCGCTGGGCCTGGCGTGCGCGGTGGTGTACGCGCTGGCCGACCGCGGCGCGGTCCGGGTGGACGGCCAGGTCCAGGGGATCCTGTCGATCCTGGTCATCGGGGCCGCGACCGACTACGCGCTGCTGCTCGCGGCCCGTTTCCGGGAGGAGCTCGCCGCACGAGGGGACCGTACGAGGGCCGCGCGGGCCGCCGTCCGCCGGTCGGCCGGAGCCGTCACCGCCAGCGCGGCGACCGTGGCGCTCGGCCTGCTGGCCCTGCTGGCAAGCGATCTGACGAACAACCGGGCTCTCGGGCCGGTCGGCGCGATCGGCATCGTCTGCGCGGTCCTCGCCACCCTGACCTTCCTCCCGGCCGTTCTGGTCCTGCTGGGCCGGGCCGCCTACTGGCCCGCCACGCCCCAGCCCTCCGACGCCACCGTCGAGGGTCACGGAGTGTGGCGCCGCGTCGCGGCGGTGGTCGACCGGTTGCCGCGCCGGGTGTGGGTGTCCACCGCCCTCCTGCTCCTGGTCCTCGCCGGGTTCTCGCCGGCCCTGTCGTCCAAGGGGGTGCCGATGGACGAGATCTTCGTCAACGACGCGCCCTCGGTCACCGCCCAGCAGACCCTTGCCCGGCACTTCCCCGGCGGATCGGGCAACCCGGCCGTCATCGTCGCCGACGCCGACCGGGCCGCCGAAGTGCGGGCGGCCGCCGAAGGCACCGACGGCGTCGCCACCGTCGTCCCCGCCACCGCGAGCGGCCGGCCGGGCGCGGGGCCTCCGCTCGTCGTGGACGGCCGGGTGCGCCTCGACGCCACACTCGGCGCGGCCGCCGACAGCGACGCGGCGAAGGACACGATCCAGCGGCTGCGGGAGCGGGTGCACGCGGTGCCGGGCGCCGACGCGCTGGTCGGCGGCTACACGGCCCAGCAATACGACACCCAGCAGACCTCCGCCCGCGACCGCGCCGTCATCGTCCCGGTCGTCCTGGCCGTCATCCTGCTGATTCTGGTGCTGCTGCTGCGCTCCCTGCTCGTGCCCGTCCTGCTGGTGGCGACCGTGGCCCTCAACTTCCTCGCCACCCTGGGGGTGTCCGCGCTCGTCTTCGAGCACCTGCTCGGCTTCAGCGGAACGGACGCCTCCGTCCCGCTCTACGGCTTTGTGTTCCTGGTCGCCCTCGGTGTCGACTACAACATCTTCCTGATGTCCCGCGTACGCGAGGAGACCCTCACCCACGGCACCCGGCAGGGCGTCCTGCGGGGCCTCACCACCACCGGAGGGGTCATCACCTCCGCCGGTGTCGTCCTCGCCGCGACCTTCGCGGCCCTGATGGTGATCCCTCTGGCCTTCCTGGTCCAGATCGCCTTCATCGTCGCCTTCGGCGTCCTGCTGGACACCCTCGTCGTCCGTTCCCTGCTGGTACCGGCCCTCGTGATCGACATCGGCCCGCGGGCCTGGTGGCCCAGCGCACTGGCCCGAACGGGCCCCGGCCGCCCTGCCGGAGCGCCCGTCAGCCCTGCGGACCCGCCGGTCCCGCCTGGCGGTAGGCACGGCGGCGGACCAGCAGCGGGACGACGGAACGGACGGGGAACTCCCTGACCGGCTGCTCCGGCGCGCCGATCTGCGGGGCGGTCAGGCCGGTCGCCGCACCCGTGGTGCCCGCGACGACCGCCGCGGGGGCGCCGCCGCGGCGGCGTACCGCGCCCGGGACGAGCGGCCGGCCCGAGGTGTGCAGGGCCACGGCGGTCAGCGGGACGGCGAGCAGCAGCAGGAGGGCACCCAGCACCAGGCCCATGCCCGGGTAGCCCGCCCGCTCGGACAGGACGCTGCCGACGACCGGACCGCAGGCCACGCCCAGCGAGGACGCCGAGCCGGCGAGAACCGCCCACCGACCGCGCGGGTCCAGGGACGCGGCCAGGCCGATCAGGTACGACAGGACTACCGGATAGCAGGCGTTCCACAGGATCTCGCCGGCCGCGAAGGTCACCAGGCCCTCGGCGGCGGAACTCAGGACGATGCAGCCCGCGATCACGACTGTGCCGAGGCCGATCGGCACCGCCCGCCCGAGCCGGGCGCCCAGCGCCCCCGCCGCCGTGACGCCCAGCAGCCCGGCGCCGAGCGCCGCCGCGAACACCGCGCCGACGGTCACCTCGCTCAGGCCCGCCTGGGTGAGCCCGATGCGCCCGCTGACGCCCCACAGGGCGTTCTGCGCCATCGACCAGCACACCATCGCGCCCGCCAGCACCAGGCCCGCGCGCGGCCGCGGCAGTGGCGCGCCCGCCTCCCGGACCTCGCCGGTGTCGTGGCCGGTCTCCAGCCGCCCCGTCGCCGGCCACACGGCCGCGGCGACCAGCGCGAGCGACGCGAACGGCAGCGCGTGCCCGCCGCCCAGGTGCGGAAGCGTCAGGTACAGGGCGCCGGCCGTGGCCGACACCGACAGCAGGCCCATCGTCGAGGCGCGGTGCGGATCGCGCTGCCCCGCGATTCCGGCGGCGGCGACCGCCGTCGCCGTACCGGAGCCGAAGCCGCCGGCCACCGCGCCCGCCACGACCAGCGGTACGGCGGTGGTGAGCGCGGCGCAGCCGTAGCCCGTGAGGGCCACCAGCAGGCCCGCGCGGGCCAGTCGGCGCGGGCCGTACCGCTCCACGCGCGACGCGAGCGTGAAGCCCGCGGCGGCGGAGCCGAGAAGGAGACCGGAGCCGACCAGACCTGCCTGGGCCGGGGTCAGGCCGAGACCGGCGGAGAGACGGCCGACGACGGTCGGCAGGAGGTACGCGGCCAGGTAACCGGCCGTGAACACGGCGACGAGCGGCCACAGGGCGCGCGGGCGCGAGGGCATGGGCGTTCCCGAACAGGGAGAGGGGGAAGGGGTGGAGCGCCCGGTGTCGTACGGGAACGCACGGGAACGCGGGCCAATTTGTATCAAGCGGGCCGGTCGAACGAGAAGGCGAGAAGGTGTGATCTGGATCACAAGGTGTTTGCATGAATCGCAGACGGGTAAGCGATGGCGTTCTCCCCGGCCCGACACCCGTTGTGAACGGCGAAAATCGGGCACACTGTCCTGATCCGTACCGCGACCGGGGAGCCCGCCGTGACCACATCCAGAGGAGAGCAGCAGCAGCGGCAACACACGGCCGGAATCGACCCGTTGGACGCGCTGCGCACACCCGCCGATCCCGAGTGCGACGTCTTCCTCACCGGGACGGTGTTCCTCGACATCATCTTCACCGGACTGGACAGCGCCCCCGTGCGCGGCACCGAGACCTGGGCGCGCGGCATGGGTTCCAGCCCCGGCGGCGTCGCCAACATGGCCACCGCCCTCGCCAGGCTCGGACTGCGCACCTCCCTGGCGGCGGCCTTCGGCGACGACCACTACGGCGAGTACTGCTGGGACGCCCTGGAGCAGGGCGAGGGCATCGACCTGTCCCGGTCGCGCACCGTTCCCGGCTGGCACTCGCCCGTGACCGTCTCCATGGCGTACGAGGGCGAACGCACCATGGTGTCCCACGGCCACGAGGCCCCGCCCCTGGACGGCGCCCTGCCCGCGTCGCCGCCACGCGCGCGTGCCGCCGTCGCGTCCCTCGCACCCGGCCGCCCCGAGGAGTGGGTCGGCGACGCGGCCCGCCGCTCCACCCGCATCTTCGCCGACACCGGCTGGGACGACACCGGCCGCTGGGACCTGGCCGCCCTGCCCGACCTGGACCACTGCGAGGCGTTCCTGCCCAACGCCGAGGAGGCGATGCGCTACACCCGCACCTCCTGCCCGCGCGCCGCCGCCCGCGCGCTCGCCGACAAGGTGCCGCTCGCCGTCGTCACCCTCGGCTCCGAAGGCGCGTACGCCGTGGACGGCGTGACCGGCGAGACCGCCGAGGTCCCGGCCATCGAGGTCGCCGCCCTCGACCCGACCGGCGCGGGCGACGTCTTCGTCGCCGGGTTCGTCACCGGCACCCTCGCCGGATGGCTGCTCGCCGACCGGCTCGCCTTCGCCGGGCTGACCGCCGCCCTGTCGGTGCAGGAGTTCGGCGGGTCGCTGTCCGCGCCGGGGTGGGCGGAGGTCGCCGCCTGGTGGAACCACGTACAGGGCTGCTCCGGCCAGGACCCGGCCGGCCTGCGCCGGTACGCGTTCCTGGAGTCGCTGCTACCTGCCCCCACCAGGCCCTGGCCGCTGCGGCGGGCCGTGCCCACGATCGGCTTCCGCCGGTCGGCGTAGGAGCCGGAGCGTGACCGGTGGGGAGAAAAGTCTTCGGGGTTGTCAGCGCCACGACGTAGGCTGGATGTCCAGAGGTTGTCGAGCAGCGAGAACCCTGCAGCGGGAGGTATGTGCAGGCCTGAGAGCCGGCCCATGACGCAGACACCCACAGCCCAGACCCAGCAGGCACGAGCCCACTTCACCGTCCCTGCCAAGCACCCCATGGTGACCGTGCTCGGCTCGGGCGACGCCCTGCTGCGCGTGATCGAAGAGGCGTTCCCGGCCGCCGACATCCATGTCCGGGGCAACGAGGTCAGTGCGGTCGGACCGGCGGGGGAAGTCGCTCTGATCCAGCGCCTGTTCGACGAGATGATGCTGGTGCTCCGCACCGGGCAGCCGATGACGGAGGACGCAGTGGAACGCTCGATCGCCATGCTCCGGGCGAGCGAGAACGGCACGGCCGAGCCCGGCCAGGAGAGCCCCGCCGAGGTGCTCACCCAGAACATCCTCTCCAGCCGCGGCCGCACCATCCGTCCCAAGACGCTCAACCAGAAGCGGTACGTCGACGCGATCGACAAGCACACGGTCGTGTTCGGCATCGGCCCCGCCGGCACCGGCAAGACGTATCTGGCCATGGCCAAGGCGGTCCAGGCCCTGCAGTCCAAGCAGGTCACCCGGATCATCCTGACCCGCCCGGCCGTCGAGGCGGGCGAGCGGCTCGGCTTCCTGCCCGGCACGCTCTACGAGAAGATCGACCCGTACCTGCGCCCGCTGTACGACGCGCTGCACGACATGCTCGACCCCGACTCGATCCCGCGCCTGATGGCGGCGGGCACGATCGAGGTCGCCCCGCTGGCGTACATGCGCGGCCGGACGCTCAACGACGCGTTCATCATCCTCGACGAGGCGCAGAACACGAACCCCGAGCAGATGAAGATGTTCCTCACCCGGCTCGGCTTCGACTCGAAGATCGTCATCACCGGTGACATCACCCAGGTCGACCTGCCGGGCGGCACCAAGAGCGGTCTGCGCCAGGTCCGGGACATCCTGGAGGGGGTCGAGGACGTCCACTTCTCGATGCTCACGTCGAACGACGTTGTACGGCACAAGCTCGTGGGCCGTATCGTCGACGCGTACGAGAAGTACGACAACCAAAACGGGAAGTAGAGCGCACGAGCACCATGTCGATCGACGTCAACAACGAGTCCGGTACCGAGGTCGACGAGCAGGCGATCCTCGACGTCGCCCGGTACGCGCTCGCGCGGATGCGCATCCACCCCCTCTCCGAGCTGTCGGTGATCGTGGTGGACGCGGACGCGATGGAGCAGCTGCACATCCAGTGGATGGACCTGCCGGGCCCCACGGACGTCATGTCCTTCCCGATGGACGAGCTCCGTCCGCCGTCCAAGGACGACGAGGAGCCC
This sequence comes from Streptomyces sp. NPDC000229, assembly GCF_040300825.1. Classification (NCBI taxonomy): domain Bacteria; kingdom Bacillati; phylum Actinomycetota; class Actinomycetes; order Kitasatosporales; family Streptomycetaceae; genus Streptomyces; species Streptomyces sp. NPDC000229. The sequence goes on along the minus strand of NZ_JBEPEL010000035.1, from coordinate 26,617 downwards.
CCGCAGGGCCTCCTCGGCGACATCGTGCTCTGCCCGGAGGTCGCCGCCAAGCAGGGCCAGGACGCCCCGACGCAGCACTCCATGGACGAGGAGCTCCAGCTCCTCACCGTCCACGGGGTGCTGCACCTGCTCGGGTACGACCATGAGGAGCCGGACGAGAAGGCCGAGATGTTCGGGCTTCAGGCGGCGATCATCGACGGCTGGCGGGCGGAGAAGGGTCTGACGGGCCCCTCCCCGGCGCCGACCGTCTCATGACCGCCCAGCTGATCCTCGGCGCGGTCGCGCTGGTCGTGGTCGCGTGGCTCGCGGCGTGCGCGGAGGCGGGCCTCGCGCGCGTCTCCAGCTTCCGCGCCGCCGAGGCGGTACGGGTGGGGCGGCGCGGTGCCGCCAAGCTGGTCCAGGTCGCCTCCGACCCCACGCGGTACCTGAACCTGGCGCTGCTCATCCGGGTGGCGTGCGAGATGGCGGCCGGGGTGATGGTCACCTACGTCTGCCTGAACGAGTTCGACGAGACCTGGTCGGCCCTGCTGGTCGCGATCGGCGTGATGGTGCTCGTGTCGTACGTCGCCGTCGGCGTGTCGCCCCGCACCATCGGCCGCCAGCACCCGCTGAACACCGCGACCGCCGCCGCCCACGTCCTGCTGCCGCTGGCCCGCGTCATGGGCCCGGTGCCGCAGCTGCTGATCCTCATCGGCAACGCGCTCACCCCCGGCAAGGGCTTCCGCAAGGGCCCCTTCGCCTCCGAGGCCGAGCTGCGCGCCATGGTCGACCTCGCCGAGCAGGAGTCCCTGATCGAGGACGACGAGCGGCGCATGGTCCACTCCGTCTTCGAGCTCGGCGACACACTCGTCCGCGAGGTGATGGTCCCGCGCACCGACCTCGTCTCCATCGAGCGGTACAAGACCATCCGCCAGGCCCTGACCCTGGCGCTTCGCTCCGGCTTCTCCCGCATACCGGTGACCGGGGACAACGAGGACGACGTCGTCGGCATCGTCTACCTGAAGGACCTCGTCCGGAAGACCCACATCAACCGGGACTCCGAGTCCGACCTGGTCTCCACGGCGATGCGGGCCGCGACCTTCGTACCCGACACCAAGAACGCGGGCGACCTGCTGCGGGAGATGCAGCAGGAGCGCAACCACTGCGCCGTCGTCATCGACGAGTACGGCGGCACGGCCGGGATCGTCACGATCGAGGACATCCTGGAGGAGATCGTCGGCGAGATCACCGACGAGTACGACCGGGAGCTTCCGCCCGTGGAAGAGCTGGGCGAGGGCCGCTTCCGGGTGACCGCGCGGCTCGACATCGGCGACCTGGGCGAGCTGTTCGGCCTCGACGAGTACGACGACGAGGACGTCGAGACGGTCGGCGGCCTGCTCGCCAAGGCCCTCGGCCGGGTGCCGATCGCCGGCGCCTCGGCGGTGGTCGACCTGCCGGACGGCCGGTCCCTGCGCCTGACGGCCGAGTCCCCGGCGGGCCGCCGCAACAAGATCGTCACCGTGGTCGCGGAGCCCGTGGCATGACCCCGGACCAGCTGCGGACGTTCTGCCTCTCCTTCAACGACGCGGTGGAGGACTTCCCGTTCGGCCCGGAGACGTCGGTCTTCAAGGTCGCGGGCAAGATGTTCGCCCTCTCCGCCCTGGACGCCCGGCCGTTCACCGTCAACCTCAAGTGCGACCCCGAGATCGCGCTCCGGCTGCGCGCCGAGCACCCGGCGATCGCACCCGGCTGGCACATGAACAAACGCCACTGGAACACGGTCACGGTCCCCGGCCTCCCGGACCGCCTGGTCCGGGAACTGATCGAGGACTCCTACGACCTCGTCGTCGCCGGCCTGCCGAAGGCGACCCGCCTGCGCCTGGACCGCCCCTGACGCCTGGCCCCTACCCCAGGGGCTCCAGGGGGAGCCGCGGAACGGTTCCGTGCGAAGGTGTGGATGGTCACGCTCCGGCCCTCCGGCCGCCCGAAGCCCCGTGGGGAGCGGGCACTTATGCTGCTGGCCGCACCAGCAGGCAGGGGGAGGACGACTCGGTGACAGCGACCGAAAGCGCCAGCTCCAAGGCCCACCGGCTCGCCGAGCTGCGCGCGCTCCTGCCGTACTGGCCGGGCTCAACCCGCCGCCGCCCGAGGTGGATCCGGAGCAGCGGAACATGTGCGACGGACTGCGGCGGCTGATCGACGCCCGGATGCCGTACCCCGCGCACATCATGGACCGGTACTGCAACACGGTCATGTACAACGACTCGACGTCGACCGTGCTCGGAGTGCCCGGACGACGAGGCTTTCGCGCGGTGGTGGAGGAGGCGAAGGCCGCCGGCGCGGAGTTCGCCGAGCTGTGGGAGCGCCGTGACATCGCCCCGGCGGGCCAGGTGCACAAGGAACTGGAGCACCCGGTCGTCGGCACGCTGCACGTGGAATCGACCCAACTGCGCGTCCCCGCCCGCCCCGACCTGACGATCGTGCTGCACACCCCGCTCCCGGAAGCGGACACGGCGGCGAAGCTGGAGTGGCCGGCGAGCCCGGAGGGACGGCGCGGGGCGATGGTCCCGTGGCAGGGTGAGGACGTTCCTGTACCCATATTGTGATCTTACGGTGTGTATTCTCAGCGCGGCCGATCACGGCGGGGAGGGGGGAACCACAGCTCCCCAGGAATATTCATTTCTAGGGGAGAACACACCCTCATGCGTACTCACATCCGTCGCGGCATCGCTGTCGCGCTCACCGTTTCCGCGCTCACCTTCACCGCCGCGTGCGGTGGCTCGTCCGACAAGGGCGGCGACAGCGCCGCCAAGGGCAAGGACAAGGAGACCGCCAAGGAGGCGCCCGCGGCCACGCCGCTGACCGCCGAGCAGATGAAGGCGGGTGTCCTCGCGGTCGCCGACCTCCCCAAGGGCTGGGTCGTCGCCAAGAACCCCATCACCGCCACTACCTACAAGGCGGACAAGCCCGAGTGCCAGCCGATCGCGACGCTGCTCCAGAACAAGATCGACGGCGCCACGATGGGACCGACCCAGGACTTCACCGGTGGCAACGGCCTTAACCAGCTCACCCACCAGGTCATGACCTTCCCCGGCACGGGCGCCACGGACTTCGTGACGTCCATCGGCACCGCCGCCGACAAGTGCACCGGCTTCAAGGCGACCATGGAGGGCGTGCCCGCCCAGCTCAAGGTGGAGAAGCTGGAGGCGCCGAAGGCCGGCGAGGAGTCGCACGGCGTGCGCGTGAGCATGGACCTCGGCGGCGCGATGGAGTACGCGCTCCACTTCGCCGTCGCCCGCCAGGGCTCCGGGGTGTCCCGTGTCGTGTTCGTGCCCGGCGCCCCGGCCGCCGCCAAGGACTACGCCGACCTCGCCAAGCGCGCCGGCGACAAGTTCGTCAAGGCCGCCCAGAGCTGACGCTGATCGCGGACTTATCCTCGGGGCATGACACAGACCGCCGACCTCGGCCCCGAGGACCGCAAGATCATCACCCTGGCGCGCAGCGCCCGTGCCCGTAACGGCGTGCCCGAGGGCGCGGCGGTACGGGACGAGACCGGGCGTACGTACGTCGCCGGGACCGTCGCCCTGGAGTCGCTGAACCTCAGCGCGCTCCAGACGGCGGTGGCGATGGCCGTGGCCAGCGGCGCGAAGTCGCTGGAGGCCGCGGCCGTCGTCACCGACGCCGACGCCGCCTCGGATGCGGACCGCGCCGCCGTCCGCGACCTGGGCGGTGCGGACACCCCGGTGCTGGTGGCCGGTCCCGACGGCGAGCTGCGCGCCACGGTGAGCGCGGGCTGATGGGCGCCACGGGGGAGAAGACCGGGGGCCTGGCCCTCCCCCGGCTCGTTCTGGCAGTCGGCGTCATCGGCCTCGCCATCAACGTGGTCGACCTGTTCACCGAGGGCCGCCCGGAGCCGTACCAGGCGTTTCCGCTGCTGCTCGTGCTGTGGGCGACGGCCGACCTGCTGAAGGCGTCCCGGCCGGCCGTCGCGCGGGCGGTGCGGGCCGCGGCCGGTGTGCTGCTGGTCACGGTCGGGTTCGCCGTCGGCGTCCCGGCCGTCGCCGCGCTCGTAGGGGGCCGGCCGGTCGACTGGCTCGACATCGTCCTGGGCCTCCTCACCGCCCTGTACGCCGCCTCGGCGGCCGCCGCCCTGGTGGCCCGGCGGCGGACCTCGGAGCCCTGAGGGAGGGCCTGCGGTACGTGAGGGGTGCCCGCATCGGGGAGAATGGCGGTCATGAGCGCTCGTAAACCAGAAACCGAAACCGCCCACCGGGCCGGTTTCGCCTGCTTCGTCGGCCGTCCCAACGCGGGCAAGTCCACCCTCACGAACGCTCTGGTCGGCCAGAAGGTGGCGATCACCTCCAACCGGCCGCAGACCACCCGGCACACCGTGCGCGGCATCGTGCACCGCCCGGAGGCGCAGCTGATCCTGGTCGACACCCCGGGCCTGCACAAGCCGCGCACCTTGCTGGGCGAGCGGCTCAACGACGTCGTGCGCACCACGTGGGCGGAGGTCGATGTGATCGGCTTCTGCCTGCCCGCCAACGAGAAGCTGGGCCCCGGCGACCGGTTCATCGCCAAGGAACTGGCCGAGATCAAGAAGACGCCGAAGGTCGCGATCGTCACCAAGACGGACCTGGTGGACTCCAAGACCCTCGCCGAGCAGCTCATCGCGATCGACCAGCTCGGCAGGGAGCTGGGCATGGAGTGGCAGGAGATCGTCCCCGTCTCGGCGGTCGGCGACACGCAGGTCCAGCTCGTGGCCGACCTGCTGATCCCGCTCCTCCCCGAGAGCCCTCCGCTCTACCCGGAGGGCGACCTCACGGACGAGCCGGAACAGGTCATGGTCGCCGAGCTGATCCGCGAGGCCGCGCTGGAGGGCGTACGGGACGAGCTGCCGCACTCGATCGCGGTGGTCGTCGAGGAGATGATCCCGCGCGAGAACCGCCCGGCGGACAAGCCGCTGCTGGACATCCACGCCAACGTCTACATCGAGCGCCCCAGCCAGAAGGGCATCATCATCGGCCCCAAGGGCCAGCGCCTGAAGGAAGTCGGCACCAAGTCGCGCAAGCACATCGAGGCGCTGCTCGGTACGCCGGTCTTCCTCGACCTGCATGTGAAGGTCGCCAAGGACTGGCAGCGCGACCCCAAGCAGCTGCGGAAGCTGGGCTTCTAGCGACGTCGCAACCCCCGCCGCCGGGGCACGCGCCCGGGCGCGGGGGCACGACGACCCTCACGGCCCCGGCACCCGCCCGGGCGCGGGGGATAAGACGACCCTCACGCGCCTTCCCTGAGCACCCGCGCGACCAGCTCCCGCTGCGCGTCCGTCAGCCCGGGGTCGGCGCAGTACACCGTCCGGTCGTCGACCGTGATCTCGTAACCGAACCCGTCCGGCACGCCCACCGGCCGGTCCCCGTGCCCGTCCTTCAGCGCCCCCTCGGCCAGGACGTGCCAGTCGTGGGCGTCGAGCAGCCCCGAGGTGTCCACCTCGGCCCGCCGCTCGATGCCCGCGAAACCGCCTGTGCGGATGACCCGAATACGCATGGGGCCCTGTCTACTCCGTCGGCAGCCCCACCGTCGACCAGGCCTTCACCACCGCGTCGTCCTCCGCGCCACCGGCCCCGAACCGCTCACGCGTCGCGGCCACCGTCAGCCGGGAGAAGTCGGCGAACTCGGCGTCCACCGCCAGCCGGCCGCCGGTCAGCACGTCGTACCAGACCCGCCCGGCCCGCTCCCAGGCGTGGCCGCCCAGCTCCTTGGCGAAGAGGTAGAAGGCGTGGTTCGGGATGCCGGAGTTGATGTGCACCCCGCCGTTGTCCGCGCCTGTGTGCACGTAGTCCTCCATCTTCGCGGGCTGCGGGTCGTTGCCGAGGACGTCGTCGTCGTACGCCGTCCCCGGGGCCTTCATCGAGCGCAGCGCCACGCCCTGGACCTCGGGGGCCAGCAGACCGGCGCCGATCAGCCAGTCGGCCTGTTCGGCGGTCTGCCCCAGCACCTTCTGCTTGACCAGCGCGCCGAAGACGTCCGACATGGACTCGTTGAGGGCTCCGGACTGGCCGAAGTACGCCAGGTTCGCGGTGTACTGCGTGACCCCGTGGGCCAGCTCGTGACCGATGACGTCCACCGCGACGGTGAAGTCGAGGAAGATCTTGCCGTCCCCGTCGCCGAAGACCATCTGGTCGCCGTTCCAGAAGGCGTTGTTGTAGTCCCGGTCGTAGTGGACGGTCGCGTCCAGCGGCAGCCCGGACCCGTTGATCGAGTCGCGCCCGTACGCGTCGCGGAACAGCTCGAAGGTCGCGCCGAGACCGGCGTACGCGCGGTTGACGGTCGCGTCCCCGGTCGGCTTCTCGCCCTCGCCGCGCACCTTCTCGCCCGGCAGGGCGGTCTTGTGCCCGGCGTCGTGGATCGTGCGCTTCGGCTTGTGGGCGACCGCGTCGGCGGCCGGCGGGACGGGGGCGGCGCCGACGACGGTGGTCAGCCGGCGGGCGGTGCGGTGCGCGGCGTCCGTGACGAGGGTGCGGCGGGCGGCCGCGGCGATGACCGGATCCGCGGCGCGGGACAGGTGGTCGAGCAGGTGCGGCGGGACGATCGTGCAGAACACGGGAGATGTGGCAGTCATATTCCGCAATGTGGCAGTCTGTCACTGACCTGTCACCACCTGCGACGACGATTCCCGAAAAGGAGTGATAGGTCACTGTTTGACGGTTGGCGCGCCGAATCCCGCATACTGAAACGGCACCTCCACTCACGGTGTTGCTCGGCTAGGCTTCTTCGCATCATGCGTTTCGGGCTGCTTCTTCTTAGCTGCCGCGGCGAGGGCCTGTAGTCGTAGGCCGACCCCCTCCCCGCGGAGTCTGGTGCTGCTTCGACCCAGTCGGCCGTCCCGTTCAAGGACAACCGAGGAGCCCTACGCAATGTCCCAGCCCGTTGGCCGCCCCACGCCCATCACCAACGCGACGCACACCCAGAAGCCGTCCGGGATGCCGATCCACAAGTACGGCCGGTACGAGGCCGTCGACATCCCCGACCGCACCTGGCCGGACAACCGCATCACCAAGGCGCCGCGCTGGCTGTCCACGGACCTGCGGGACGGCAACCAGGCGCTGATCGACCCGATGAGCCCCGCCCGCAAGCGCGAGATGTTCGACCTGCTGGTGCGCATGGGCTACAAGGAGATCGAGGTCGGCTTCCCGTCCTCCGGCGAGACCGACTTCAACTTCGTCCGCTCCATCATCGAAGAGGGCGCCATCCCCGAGGACGTGACGATCTCCGTCCTGACGCAGGCGCGCGAAGAGCTGATCGAGCGCACCGTCGAGTCGCTGCGCGGCGCCCACCGGGCCACCGTCCACCTGTACAACGCCACCGCGCCGGTCTTCCGCCGGGTCGTCTTCCGCGGCTCCAAGGAGCAGGTCAAGCAGATCGCGGTCGACGGCACCCGCCTGGTGATGGAGTACGCCGACAAGCTGCTGGGCGACGAGACGGTCTTCGGCTACCAGTACAGCCCGGAGATCTTCACCGACACCGAGCTGGACTTCGCCCTGGAGGTCTGCGAGGGCGTCATGGACGTCTGGCAGCCCGAGGAGGGCCGCGAGATCATCCTGAACCTGCCCGCCACCGTGGAGCGCTCGACGCCCTCCACCCACGCGGACCGGTTCGAGTGGATGTCCCGCAACCTGTCCCGCCGCGAGTACGTCTGCCTGTCCGTCCACCCCCACAACGACCGGGGTACGGCGGTGGCGGCGGCCGAGCTGGCGATCATGGCCGGTGCCGACCGCATCGAGGGCTGCCTGTTCGGGCAGGGTGAGCGCACCGGCAACGTCGACCTGGTGACGCTGGGCATGAACCTGTTCTCGCAGGGTGTCGACCCGCAGATCGACTTCTCGCAGATCGACGAGATCAGGCGTACGAGCGAGTACTGCAACCAGATGGAGGTCCACCCGCGCCACCCCTACGCGGGCGACCTGGTCTACACCGCCTTCTCCGGCTCCCACCAGGACGCCATCAAGAAGGGCTTCGACGCCATGGAGGCCACCGCTGCCGCCGCCGGCAAGACCGTCGACGACATCGAGTGGGCCGTGCCGTACCTGCCGATCGACCCCAAGGACGTCGGCCGGTCCTACGAGGCGGTCATCCGCGTCAACTCGCAGTCCGGCAAGGGCGGCATCGCCTACGTCCTGAAGAACGACCACAAGCTGGACCTGCCGCGCCGTATGCAGATCGAGTTCTCGAAGATCATCCAGGCGAAGACCGACGCCGAGGGCGGCGAGGTCACGCCGAAGGCCATCTGGTCGGTCTTCCAGGACGAGTACCTGCCCAACCCGGACAACCCGTGGGGCCGCATCCAGCTGCGTTCCGGCCAGACCACGACCGACAAGGACGGCACGGACACCCTGACCGTCGAGGCGGTCGTCGACGGCGCCGAGACGGTCCTGACCGGCACCGGCAACGGTCCGATCTCGGCCTTCTTCGCCGCCCTCCAGGCCATCGGCATCGATGCCCGGCTGCTGGACTACCAGGAGCACACGATGAGCGAGGGCGCGTCCGCGCAGGCCGCCTCGTACATCGAATGCGCCATCGACGGCAAGGTCCTGTGGGGGATCGGCATCGACGCCAACACCACCCGTGCCTCGCTGAAGGCCGTCATTTCGGCCGTGAACCGCGCCGCACGCTGACCCGGCTTCTTGCGAACCCCGCCCTTTCCGGAGGGCGGGGTTCAGCCATGTCGGTGGCGATCTCACGCCGGGGTGCTGACGTGGCATCACCGATGTGGCTAACATCACGCCAACGCGGCAAGGTGGCCGAGGCGTTCTGGAGGTGCGACGTGCTGCCAGCACGAGGATCAAGCGGGCGGAAAGTGCGCATCTGCTCCATTTCCACCGCGTGGAACACCGTCGGTGACGGTCAGTTCTTCTGCCCCGCGTGCGGCGGGGACCGCAACTACCGGCGCCGCACCGGCCGTCGGCGCCTCACGCTCCTCGGCGTTCCGCTGCTGCCGCGGGGCCTCGCCGGACCGGTCGTCGAATGCGCCGCCTGCCACACCCACTTCGGTACCGACATCCTGGACCACCCCACCACGGCCCGCTTCTCCGCGATGCTCCGCGACGCCGTCCACACCGTCGCCCTCGCCGTCCTCGCCGCCGGCGGCGTCTCCTCCCGCCCGGTGCTCCGGACCGCCGTCTCCGCCGTCCGCGCCGCGGGGTACGACGACTGCACCGCCGACAGCCTCACCGCGCTGATCGAGGCCCTGGAAGCCGACACCGGCCGCTTCGTCGCCGACACCGGCACCCCGTGCGGCGCCGCCCTCGCCATCGAGCTCCATGAGGCACTGGAGCCGCTCACCCCGCACCTCGCGCCCGCGGGGCGTGAATCGATCCTCCTCCAGGGCGCCCGCATCGCCCTCGCCGACGGCGCGTACACCACCGCCGAGCGGGACGTCCTCACCACCGTCGGCACGGCCCTGCACCTCCCCGCCGACGACACGGCCCGCCTGATGGAAGAGGCGCGGACGCCCTTCTAGGCCTCCGTACGGGCGTGTCGCCGTGGCGGGCACCCGAGCCGTGACGGACGCTGGAGGGATGCTGGTACTGGGCCGTACGCAGGTCGAGGCGCTGCTCGACATGGACACGCTGATCGACGGGCTCGGTCCCGCGATGGTGGACCTCAGCGAGGGCCGGGCCTCCGTGCCCGACCGGGTCGCCGCCGTGGTGCCCGAGCAGGACGGGTTCCTGGCGGCCATGCCGGGGTACGTGCCGTCCGCCGGGGTGCTCATGACCAAGCTGGTCACCCTCTTCCCGCACAACGCCGGGACCCCGCTCCCCACCCACCAGGCGCTCATCGCCGTGTTCGATCCCGCGACGGGCACGCCCCAGGCCCTGCTGGACGGGACCGCCATCACCGCCGCCCGCACCGCCGCCGCCTCCGCGCTCTCCACACGGCTCCTCGCCCGCGACGACGCCGCCGTCCTCGCCGTCCTCGGCACCGGCGTCCAGGCCCGGACGCACGCCCACGCCATGTGCCGGGTGCGGCCCGTCCGCCACATCCGGGTGGCCGGCCGCGACCCGGTCCGCGCGGGCGTGCTGGCCGACGAACTGGCGGCCACCCTGCACATCCAGGCCGACGCCGCACCGACGTACGCCGAGGCGCTCGACGGCGCCGACATCGTCGCCGCCGCCACCCACTCGGTCGATCCGGTCGTACGGCGCGCCTGGCTGGCCCCCGGCGCGCACATCACCTCCGTGGGGTTCAACCGGGGCGGGCGCGAGGTCGACGACGCCACGGTGGCCGACGCCCTGGTCTGCGTCGAGTCGCGGCGGGCCGTCCTGGCGCCGTTCCCCGCCGGGAGCAACGACCTGCTGTTCCCCATCCGCGACGGCGTGATCACGGCCGACCACATCCACGCCGAACTCGGCGAACTGATCAACGGCAGCAAGCCGGGCCGCAGCTCCCCGGACCAGATCACCCTCTACAAGTCGGTCGGTGTCGCCGTCCAGGACGCGGCTGCCGCCGCACTGGTCATCAACGCGGCGCGCGAGCGGGGCATCGGTGACGAGATCCGGCTGGACTGATGGCCGGATTTCTCCGTTGCGCGTGATCGATCGTCATCGGTACGTTGACGCCGTGACTGCCGGGTCGGCCATGGGCCACACACGAGTAGGGCACCCGGCCTCGGCGTGACGCCGGGGCGGGCCAGAGCCCCGCCTTCTTCTGTTTTCTCTCCACGCGCCCTCGTGCGCACAGCAGTCCTTCACCCCGGAGCAGAAAGCAGAGATTTGCCCAACGATTTCAACCAGCCGATCATCGAGGAGTTCCGCGCGAACCACGGGCGCGTGGGCGGATGGTTCGAGGGAGCCCGGCTGGTCCTGTTGACCACCACAGGCGCCCGGTCCGGCAAGCCCCACACCACACCCGTCGGCTACTACCCCGACGGCGACGGCCGGATCCTCGTCATCGCCTCCGCCGCAGGCGCCCCCAAGCACCCGGCCTGGTACCACAACCTGCTGGCCAACCCCCGTGTGACGGTCGAGAGCGGCGTCTTCACGTACGAGGCCGACGCCACCGTCCTCCGAGGTGAGGAACGCGACCGCGCCTTCGCCCGCGCGGTGGAGGCCGACTCCGGGTGGGCCGACTACCAGGCCAGGACCAGCCGTGTGATCCCCGTGGTCGCCCTCACCGAAATACCCGGCCCGCCCCACATCAACGCGAAGTCCTTCGGCGAGGCCATCAAGGTCGTCCACGACATGTTCCGGCACGAACTCGGCCTCATCCGCAAGGAGATCGCCGAGTCCGGGACCGCCACCGGCCTCGGCACGCAGCTGCGCGTCAACTGCCTGACCGTCTGCCAGGGCCTGCACAACCACCACACCGGGGAGGACACGATGCTCTTCCCGATGCTCGCCGACCGTCACCCCGAACTGGCCCCGGTGATGGACCGGCTCAAGCAGGAACACGTACAGATCGCCGGGCTTCTCGCCGACCTGAAGAAGGTGGTGTCCGATGCGGAGGCGGACCCCCGGCATGTGCTCGCGGAGGTCGAGCGGCTCACGGACGAACTGGAGGCCCACCTCGTGTACGAGGAGGAGCAGCTCATCCCGCTGCTCGACGCGTGAAAAGGGTGGGGCGCCCCCGGAAACCCGGGGGCCCCCCACCGCCGTGCTCGCCGTACGGCTACTGCTCGGCGCTCGCCCGCAGCATGCCCTCACGCTCCACGATCTTCACGCGCTCGCGGCCCTCGGCCTCGCCCAGCGCCCGCTCGGCGGCGTCCAGGCGGTACCAGCCCTCCCACGTCGTGTACTCCACGCCCTTGTCCCGCAGGTACGCCACCACGGCGTCCTCCTCCGGTGCTGCCGGGGTGAGGAGCCGGCCCTCGCGGTGGTCCTCCAGCAGGTTGGCGACCGTCTCGTTGGCGTCGCCCTTGGTGTGGCCGATCAGACCGACCGGACCGCGCCGGATCCACCCCGTGACGTACGTCGACGCCATGTGCGCGCCGCCTTCGATCACCCGGCCGCCCTCGTCCGGGACGGTGCCGCTGGCGAGGTCGAACGGCAGCTTCGGCAGCTCGTCGGAGAGGTAACCCACCGCGCGGTACACGGCCTGGACGTCCCACGTCGTGAACGCGCCGGTGCCCTTCACATTGCCCGTGCCGTCCAGCTCGGTCCGCTCGGTGCGCAGCCCGACGACCTTGCCGTCCTCGCCGACGATCTCGGCGGGCGACTCGAAGAAGTGCAGGAACAGCTTGTGCGGCCGGGTTCCGACGTCGCGGATGGCCCAGTTCTCCAGGGTTTTGGCGACCATGTCGACCTGCTTGTTGGAGCGCCGCTGCTCGATGGACCCGGCGTCGTAGTCGATGTCCTCGGGGTTGACGATGACCTCGATGTTCGGCGAGTGGTCCAGCTCGCGCAGCTCCATCGGGCTGAACTTGGCCTGCGCGGGACCGCGCCGCCCGAAGACGTGGATCTCCAGCGCCTTGTTGGCCTTCAGGCCCTCGTAGACGTTCGGCGGGATCTCGGTCGGCAGCAGCTCGTCCGCCGTCTTGGCGAGGATGCGCGCCACGTCCAGCGCCACGTTGCCCACGCCCAGGACCGCGACCTTCTCGGCCTCCAGCGGCCAGGTGCGCGGCACGTCGGGGTGGCCGTCGTACCAGGACACGAAGTCGGCGGCGCCGTACGAACCGTCCAGGTCGATGCCGGGTATGTCCAGCGCCCGGTCCGCCATCGCGCCCGTCGAGAAGATCACCGCGTCGTAGAACGCCCGCAGGTCGTCCAGGGCGATGTCGGTCCCGTAGTCCACGTTGCCGAACAGCCGGACCTGCGGCTTGTCCAGCACCTGGTGCAGCGCGGTGATGATGCCCTTGATACGCGGGTGGTCGGGGGCCACGCCGTACCGGATCAGGCCGAACGGCGCGGGCATCCGCTCGAAGAGGTCGATCGATACGCCGGGGTCGGTGGCGGCCTCGGACTTCAGCAGCGCGTCGGCGGCGTAGATTCCGGCGGGGCCGGCACCGACGATCGCGACCCGCAGGGGGCGGGGCATGACGATTCCCTTCGAGCGAGGAGTGAGCGGTCACTTGAGTGCTCATACGCACCCTAAGTAAGGCTCACCTCACCTCGGTACCCGCCCCCTGTCTATGACCTCATAAGTCTGGCTTATGGCATCTCTCGCCTCTACGCATGAACCGCGCCACGCTGGAACCATGAACGGCACAGCCGGCTGGGGCGCCAGGCTGATGAACAGTTCGATCGCCGGGATGTCCCCGTGGATCGTCTTCTCCCTGCTGGTCGGCCCCGACCGATACGAACTGGCCGCCGGGCTCTCCCTCGCGCTCGCGGTCGTCCTCGTGGTGGTGCGGCACCGGCCGGTGTTCCTGGAGGTGGCGGGCCTCGTCTTCTTCGCGGTCCTCACCGTCATCGGCATGATCGTCCCGGCGGACACGCTGCGGTGGCTGGAGACGTACGCCAACGAGATCTCCAACCTGACCATCGCCGCGCTCGCGGCCGCGTCCGTCACGGCGAGGGCACCGCTGACCACGCCGTACGCCCGTAAGAAGGTCCCCCGCGAGTTCTGGCACACCCACGACTTCCTCCGGGCCAACGTGGTCGTCACCTACGCCTGGGCCCTGGCCTTCCTCGTGGCGGCCGTCGCGGGCCTGGTCGGCGACCTCCTGCTGCGCGACCCGGACAACCTCTGGACGGCCTGGCTGATCCAGGCCTGCGCACTCATCACCGCCATGCGCTTCACCGAGTGGTACCCGTCCGTCCCCAGGCCCCCGGTCCGTAGCCTGCTGATGCCGTTCGTCGGCCTGCTCATCCCCATGGGCGTGCTCGTCCTGATCTACGACGCCGCCCCCCGGTGGTTCGCGGTCGGCCTCATCGTCCTCGGCGTGGTCCTCGCCAGGGCCCTGCGGAAGGAGGTCGTGGTGGCCAAGCAGGAGGGCCGGGAGCCGTAGCGCGGGTCAGGAAACGAAGCCGACCACGCCGAAACCGGGGCGCGCCTCCACATGGCGCAGCCAGCCGATGACGTCCATGACGGCGTCGACCACCTCCGGCTCCAGCGGCGGGGCGTGCCCGTCCCGCTTGGTCCGCTCGAACTGCTCCAGCGCCTCCAGGCACTGCTCGTGCGTCCACTCGCCGCAGCGCGGCAGGTCGTACGACGGGACACCCTCGGGCAAGCCGCCGTACCCGAACTCCGCCACTGACACGGCGGTGATCCGCAGCGCCCGCAGCCCCTCGTCCACGACCTCCAGCCAGTCGCCCCGGAACGGACAGAAGGAGGAGTTGTCCAGGAGGGAGCCGGTCAGGGAGCACAGGCGCTTGTACGCGTAGCCGTACTGGAAGGCGACGTGCTTGTCCTCGACGTACGGGCCGCCGTGCACCACCGCGCGCAGCGCCTCGTACGCGGTGGGGGCGCCCTCCTCGATCTCGGAGGAGAAGTAACGGTCGTCCGACGCCATGTCGGCGCCGAACCGGTCACGTATGACGTCGAGCAGCTGGTCGTCGCGGGAGCCGACGAGGGCGCGGGCGGCCTTGGGGTCGAGCAGGTACACGCTCAGGGAGGAACTCATGTGATCACGTTAGCCACCGGCACTGACACCCAGCCCGTCGACGAACGCCCGCCAGGCGGGGGCGGTGACGACGAGGACGGGGCCGGTGGGGTTCTTGCTGTCCCGGACGGGGACGACGCCGCCGGGGACGTCGTCGAGGACTTCGAGGCAGCTTCCGCCGTTACCGTCGCTGTAGGTGCTCTTACGCCATGGGGCGGCGCCGGGGAAGTCGTACGCCACTTCGACGCAATCACCGCCGTGGCCGTCGCTGTAGCTGCTCTTACGCCACTGGGCGGTGCTCAAGTCGTACGCGCGCATCGTCTGTGGTCCTCCGCCGCCGATTCGATCAGGGCTCGGGACGCCTCCGGCGACAGCGCGGCGGCCCTGAGCAGATCGTAGGAGGCACTTGCCCGCTTCACCACCGCTGGATCGTCCAGCAGGTTTCCGGAATACCAGCCCTCTGTATAGGCGGTTGGCGGCGCATCCTGGAACTCCATGAGCTTCAGCATGCCGGCCATCTCCGGGTAGGCCCCTGCCGAGTACGGGATCACCTGCACCAGCGCCTTCCGCTCGGACGCAGCGGCCAGGATGTGCTCAAGTTGGTCAGCCATGGCATCCGGCCCGCCGACCGGCGTGCGAAGCACGTTCTCGTGCAGGATCACCCAGAATGGCGGCCGCTTGGGGCCCTTGAGGATGTCCGCGCGGTCCATTCGGGCGCCGACCTTCTCATCGATGAAGTCCCCGGACGCGAAGGGGTTGCTCGCCAACGTGACGGCCCGGGCGTAGGAGGGGGTCTGGAGGAGCCCCGGCACGAGCGTGGACGCGAACTCGCACAGCTCTGTCGTGAGCTTCTCCAGCTCCGCGACCGCCGCGAAATAGCTCGCATACGGCGACGTGTTGATGAGCTTGCGGCACATCCGCTCGAAAAAACCATCGGTTTGTAGGACCTCGTCGATCCTCGCCGCCACGTCCAACTGCGGTTTCCGGATGGCCTGTTCGAATTGGCCGATGTACCCGCCCGATACGAAGACCTTCCGCCCCAGTTCCTGCTGCGTCATTTTCGCGGCTTCGCGCCGGTTCTTGAGCTCCGTGCCGTAGAACTCCCAGGCGGCCTGCCTGGACGAGCCTGCGTTGGCCATGGCTTAACACCCCTGTCCTGCCGCGCAGTTGTAGCGCTGTCGCACCTGCCAATGCTAGGGGCGCGGGTCCATGCTGGGGGCAGTAAGCGGGAAATGGATTCGGAAAGGGCGGCGTTGGTGAAGGAAGAAAGCGAGCGACAGCCGATGGGGACCGTCGAAGACGCGAAGGAGGCCGTGGCGGAATTGCGTGCGGCGCTGGAAAGGGCGGGAATCACGTTGCCCTCGCTGGGGTTGGACCCCGTCACGTGTGCCGCCGAGCCCCCTTGGCCGCTCGTCGAATTGGGACGTTGCACGGTGGGGACGGCGCGCAGGCTGGCCGCCGCCCTGCCAGAGGAAGGTGGCCGCTCATGAGTCTGCCCGTCGGGTCGTACGTCGTCGATGTCCGCAACGGACGCGTGGGCCGCGTCATGGGGCACGAGGGGCCGTACGTACAACTGAGGCCCATCGGCGGCGGACGGGAGTGGGACTGCCCGCCCGAGGGCGTGCGCCCGGCGACGGACGCGGAGCGGATCAGCGCGGCGACGTCGTACGTGAACGCGCGGAGCCGGGGGGAGGTGCCGTGAGATCACCCGTACCAGGTGATGTTGCAGACGTAGACGCACGCGTGCCGGGGGACGGCCAGGAAGCTGATGAACCCCCGCCCACTGAGGATGTCGAATTCCCGCAGACCCCCTTCGCGGTCGATCGGGCGACCGACCTTGGTCGCCTCGTCACCGAGTGCGGCGAGCTCGGTGGCCAGGCGTTCCACCTCCGCCACCACGCCAGGCGGCAGGCCGTCGGTGAGGTACTCCTGGCTCGGGTTGTAGTCCCAGGTCCAGTCGGTCACAGCCCGGCCTCTGCGGCCGCCGCCTCGTGAATGCTGCGGATCTCGGAGATGGCTTCGGCGGGATCCTGATCGCCGGCGTCGACGATCCGTTCCAGTTCGCGCAGGCGGGCGGCCCGCTCGGGATGGCGCTCGATGGCGACGAACACCGCCCACGAATGGACGAACGCTCGCAGGGGTGCGAGGCTCCCTGCCTGCTGTGCGTTGGTGGTCGCCTCGAAGAGGTGTTGTGTGAGAGCGGGGACCCGGCTGGGGGCGATACGGGCGACCGCCGCCCGCAGGCCATCGGGGGTCAGTTCTGGCATGGGGATCAGCGGGCCGTAGGGGCCGTCGGGCTGGGCACTCACAGGGGCCTCCGGTACGGGTGTGTCCGAGGGTTCGTACGCTACCGGCCCATCGGCCCTCGGCGATGACTGTGTGACCACCAGGGCCATGACGGAGTCGACCCACGCATGCTCATCCGCCGTCGGCGGGTGGAGGACCTCCAGGACCTCATCGGCCGCTGCCACGCCTTCCGCGATCTTCGCCGCTCGCACACCGGGACTCATGCGTACAGGGTTGCGGACCCCGCCTCTGTCGCAGGGTGCAAGCCGTATCCCGTCACCGGCACGGGTGACCGAACCCGGGTCTCCGGGCCGGGCCCGCGCGACTCTCCCGTACGGGACAATGTCCCCATGACCCTGTTCCGCGACGACGGCATCGTGCTGCGCACCCAGAAGCTGGGTGAGGCGGACCGCATCATCACGATCCTCACGCGCGGGCACGGGCGCGTGCGGGCCGTCGCCCGGGGTGTGCGGCGGACGAAGTCGAAGTTCGGGGCCCGGCTGGAGCCGTTCTCCCACGTGGACGTGCAGTTCTTCGCGAGGGGCTCCGAGCTGGTCGGGCGCGGGCTGCCGCTGTGCACGCAGAGCGAGACGATCGCGGCGTACGGCAGCGGGATCGTCACCGACTACGCGCGGTACACCGCCGGGACGGCCATGCTGGAGACCGCCGAGCGGTTCGCGGACCACGAGGGTGAGCCGGCCGTACAGCAGTACCTGCTGCTGATCGGCGGGCTCCGGACCCTCTCGCGCGGGGAGCACGCCCCGAACCTGATCCTGGACGCGTTCCTGTTGCGGTCCCTGGCCGTGAACGGCTACGCGCCGTCGTTCGACGACTGCGCGCGGTGCGGGATCCACGGGCCGAACCGGTTCTTCTCGGTCGCGGCGGGCGGGGTCATATGCGGCGACTGCCGGGTGCCCGGGAGCGTCGTACCCTCTGCGGAGGCCGTCGGTCTGCTCAGCGCGCTGCTGACCGGCGACTGGCAGACGGCGGACGCGTGCGAGCCGCGCCACGTCAGGGAGGGGAGCGGACTGGTGTCCGCGTATCTGCACTGGCATCTGGAGCGAGGGCTGCGCTCCCTTCGCTACGTCGAGAAGTAGAAGCAGATTGAGGAGAGTGTGAGCCGCATGGCACGACGCGGATTCCTGGGCCGGTCCCGCCGCGACTACAAGGACGTCGAGCCGCATCCGTCCGGCGCGCGACCGCCGAAGATCCCGGGCGAGCTGGTGCCCAACCATGTGGCGATCGTCATGGACGGCAACGGCCGCTGGGCCAAGGACCGCGGCCTGCCGCGTACCGAGGGGCACAAGGTCGGCGCCGAGCGCGTCATGGACGTGTTGCAGGGCGGGATCGAGATGGGTGTCGGGGCCATCTCCCTGTACGCCTTCTCCACCGAGAACTGGAAGCGTTCGCCGGACGAGGTGCGCTTCCTGATGAACTTCAACCGCGACTTCATCCGCAAGACCCGCGACCAGCTCGACGAGCTCGGCATCCGGGTGCGCTGGGTGGGCCGGATGCCCAAGCTGTGGAAGTCGGTGGCCAAGGAGCTCCAGATCGCCCAGGAGCAGACCAAGGACAATGACCGGCTGACTCTCTACTTCTGCATGAACTACGGCGGGCGCGCGGAGCTCGCGGACGCCATGCAGGCCATCGCCGAGGACGTGAAGGCGGGCAAGCTCGATCCGTCGAAGGTCGGCGAGAAGACGATCCAGAAGTACCTCTACTACCCGGACATGCCGGACGTGGACCTGTTCCTGCGGCCCAGCGGTGAGCAGCGCACCTCCAACTACCTGATCTGGCAGAGCGCGTACGCCGAGATGGTCTTCCAGGACGTGCTGTGGCCCGACTTCGACCGCCGCGACCTGTGGCGTGCCTGCCTGGAGTTCGCCCAGCGGGACCGCCGCTTCGGTGGGGCGATCCCCAACGAGGAACTGCTGGCCATGCAGGGCCGTCCGGAGGGCGATCATCCGGTTGCCTGACCCGGCCGCTACGATCACGGCCTGTCCATGCCAAGGAGGGGTCATGACCGAAGTAGTTCCCGAGACGGCACGGGACGCCGTGGAGCTGACCTATGTACCTGTTCTCGCCGACGCGGTGGGGGCGATCCGCGCCCGCGCGAAGCGCACACCGGCGGGGCGGCTCCAGAACGGGATCCTGCTGGCGTGCGGGCTCCCCATAATGGGTGCCCTCGTCCTGAACTTCACCAGCCCGGCGGGGCCGAGCCCCGGGGGGACGGCGTTCTGCATCGGGGTCCTGGTCCTGATGATCGGCGTGTACGTACTGGTGCCCGGCCTCCAGGGGCAGCAGGTGCACCGGATGTACGCCACCCAGGGCGAGTTCCGGGTGATCGTGGACGAGGACGGCGTACGGCAGTTCTCGCGGGACCTGGACATGACGTACCGCTGGCCCGCGATGCCCCGGTACACCGAGACAGCCGAACTGTTCGTGCTGCTCTCGGGCGACCGGCACGGCGTGGGCATCGCCTTCCTCCCCAAGCGGGGCATATCCGGCCCGGAGGGCGTCGACCGGCTGCGGGCGATCCTGGACCGCCACATCACCCGCATGTGACACGTACGCGAAAGGGGCCCGCGCCGGACACAGCCGGTGCGGGCCCCTCCGTCACGTCACTTGGCGGCGCACTCCGCGCACGTACCGAAGATCTCGACCGTGTGCGCCACGTTCACGAACGCGTGCTCGGCCGCGATCGCCTCCGCCCACTGCTCCACCGCGGGGCCCTCCACCTCCACCGCCTTGCCGCACATGCGGCAGACCAGGTGGTGGTGGTGCTCGCCGGTGGAACAGCGGCGGTAGACCGCCTCGCCGTCGCTGGTGCGCAGTACGTCGACCTCGCCCGCGTCGGCGAGGGACTGCAGGGTGCGGTAGACCGTCGTCAGGCCCACCGAGTCGCCGCGGTGCTTGAGCATGTCGTGCAGCTCCTGCGCGCTGCGGAACTCGTCCACCTCGTTCAGCGCCGCCGACACGGCAGCTCGCTGCCGGGTCGACCGGCCGCGCACGCCGGGGGTTCCAGCCATCGCCACAGGTGCCTCCTCAACACTCGGCCCGCTCACACATACGTCGGGCCATTCTGCCAGGCCCCGCCAAGGGGCCCGGCAGCCCCGCGTCAGACCTTCCCGACCCGGACGTCGTCGTCCGTGGGGCCGCGGGTGCCCGAGACGGCCACGTCACAGCCCTTCACGGCCGCCGGCTCGGCGGCTCCGGCGCGGCGCCGGGCCAGGGGGGTGGCCAGGGCGGTCAGCACGATGAACACCGCGATGGCCAGCAGGACAATCGTCGCGCCGGGCGGGACGTCCTGGTAGTAGGAGGTCGCCGTGCCGGCCAGCGTGACCGCCGTACCGATCAGCACCGCCAGCGCGAACGTCATCCGGAAGCTCCGCGTCAGCTGCTGCGCGGCCGCCACCGGCACCACCATCAGGGCGCTGACCAGCAACAACCCGACCACTCGCATGGCGACCGTGACGGTCACGGCGGCGGTGACGGCGATCAGCAGATTCATCGCCCGCACGGGCAGGCCGGTGACCCGGGCGAACTCCTCGTCCTGGCTGACGGCGAACAGCTGCCGCCGCAGCCCCACTGTGACCACTATCACGAACGCCGCGAGCACGCAGATGGCGGTGACGTCCTCGTCGGACACCGTGGACAGCGAGCCGAAGAGGTACGAGTTGAGGTTGGCGTTGGAGCCGGTCGGCGACAGGTTGATCAGCATGACGCCGCCCGCCATACCGCCGTAGAAGAGCAGCGCGAGCGCGATGTCGCCGCGGGTGCGCCCGTACGCCCGGATCAGCTCCATGGCGATCGCGCCGGCGATGGAGACGGCCGCGGCCATCCACACGGGATTGGTGGACATCAGGAAGCCGAGGCCGACGCCGGTCATCGCGACATGGCCGATGCCGTCGCCCATCAGGGCCTGCCGGCGCTGCACCAGGTAGATGCCGACCGCCGGGGCCGTGATGCCGACCAGGACGGCCGCGAGCAGCGCGCGCTGCATGAAGGCGAGCTGGAGGATTTCCATGTCAGGTCAGCAGTCCCGTGCGGAGCGGCTCGTCGGCCGCGTGCGGATGTACGTGGTCGTGGCCGGGGAGCGCGTGCTGGCCGACGGCCCTCGGCGGCGGCCCGTCGTGGACGACGCAGCCGTCGCGCAGCACGACCGCGCGGTCGATCAGGGGCTCCAGGGGGCCCAGCTCGTGCAGGACCAGCAGCACGGTCGCCCCGCCCGCTACCTGCTCGCGCAGCGTCGAGGCGAGGATCTCCTGACTGGCCAGATCGACGCCCGCCATCGGCTCGTCCATGATCAGCAGATCGGGCTCGGCGGCCAGGGCGCGGGCGATCAGCACCCGCTGGTGCTGGCCGCCGGACAGGGCGCTCACGGAGTCCTTGGCGCGGTCGGCGAGCCCGACGAGCTCGATGGCCCGCTCCACGGCCGCCTTGTCGGCCCTGGAGGGCCACTTCAGCCTCGTACGGGAGAGGCGGCCGGAGGAGACGACCTCGCGGACCGTGGCGGGGACGCCGCTGGCCGCGGTGGTGCGCTGCGGTACGTAGCCGATGCGCGACCAGGCGCGGAACCGCTTCAGCTCCGTACCGAACAGCGAGACGGACCCGCTGGTGAGCGGGACCTGGCCGATCACGGAGCGTACGGCGGTGGACTTGCCCGAGCCGTTCGCGCCGAGCAGCGCGACGACCTCACCGCCGTGGACGGTGAGGTCGATACCGCGCAGCACGGGGCGCGAGCCGAGTGAGGCGGTGGCCGAGCGGACGGCTATGACGGGCTCGGTTATGGCGGGCTCGCTGCTCACTTCGCTGCCTCCCATGCGTGTCACTTGGCGCCGAGGGCCTTCTGCAGCGCGGCGAGGTTCGATCGCATGACCTCGACGTAGTCAGTGCCCTTGGACCGCTCGGTGATTCCCTCCAGGGGGTCCAGGACGTCCGTCTTGAGGCCGGTGTCCTTGGCGAGGGTCTTGGCGGTCTTGTCGCTGGCGAGGGTCTCGAAGAAGACGGTGGTGACCTTGTCCTTCTTCGCGATGTCCTGGAGCTCCTTGACCCGGGCGGGGCTCGGCTCGGACTCGGGATCCATGCCGGAGATGCCTTCCTGGTCCAGGCCGTACCGCTCGGCGAGGTAGCCGAAGGCGGAGTGGGTGGTGATGAAGGTCCTGGTGGTGGTGTTCTTCAGGCCCTGCTGGAACTGCGCGTGGAGGCCGTCGAGCTTCTTCACCAGCTCGGCGGTGTTCTTCTTGTACGCCGCGGCGTTGTCGGGGTCGGCCTTCTCCAGGGAGGCGCCGACGCCCTTGGCGACCTCGGCGTACTTCACCGGGTCGAGCCAGATGTGCGGGTCGGCCCCGGCCTCCTCGCCCTCGTGCTCCTCGTGGCCGTGGTCCTCGCCCTCGTGGGCGTGGCCGCCGGTCGCGGTGCCGTGCTCCTCCAGCTTGGTGAGGGTGCCGGCGTCGACGGTGTTCTTGACGCCCGCCTGCTTGATGGCGTCGTCGACGGCGGGCTGGATGCCCTTGAGGTAGAGGATGTAGTCCGCTTCGCCGAGCTCGCCGATCTGCTTCGGCTTGAGCTCCAGGTCGTGCGGTTCGACGCCCGGCCTGGTGAGGGTGGTGACGGAGACGCGGTCGCCGCCGATCTGCTCGGCCAGGAACTGCATGGGGTAGAACGACGCCACCACATCCAGCTTGCCGTCCTCCTTGGCGGCGGCGGAGCCTGAGGAGCCGCCGCAGGCGGAGAGCGTGACCAGGCCGAGGGCCACGGCTCCGGCGAGGGCGGTGGTGGGTATGAGGCGTCGTACGTTCATGGGATTCATTTTCAACAATAGTGGAAACGATTGTCAACAAAGCGGGTAAGTGGCCCCGGCCACCCACCGATTTGATCCCAGGGGTGCGCGCGCCGGTAACCTGAAGCATTCGCCGTTCGCCATCGTCGTTATGAAGAGAGCACAGTGGCCGCCGACAAGATCGACACGATCGTCAACCTGAGCAAGCGCCGTGGCTTCGTCTACCCGTGCAGCGAGATCTACGGCGGCCAGAAGGCCGCCTGGGACTACGGGCCGCTGGGTGTCGAGCTCAAGGAGAACCTCAAGCGCCAGTGGTGGCGCTACATGGTCACCTCGCGCGAGGACGTCGTCGGTATCGACTCGTCGGTGATCCTGGCCCCCGAGGTCTGGGAGGCCTCCGGTCACGTCGCCACCTTCACCGACCCGCTCACCGAGTGCACCTCCTGCCACAAGCGCTTCCGCGCGGACCACCTGGAGGAGGCGTACGAGGAGAAGCACGGCCGCCTCCCCGAGAACGGCCTCAAGGACCTGGGCTGCCCGAACTGCGGCAACAAGGGCACCTTCACCGAGCCCAAGCAGTTCTCCGGCCTGCTCTCCACGCACCTCGGCCCGACCCAGGACTCCGGCTCCGTCGCCTACCTGCGCCCCGAGACCGCCCAGGGCATCTTCACCAACTTCGCCCAGGTGCGGACGACCACCCGCAAGAAGCCGCCGTTCGGCATCGCGCAGATGGGCAAGTCCTTCCGGAACGAGATCACTCCGGGCAACTTCATCTTCCGCACCCGCGAGTTCGAGCAGATGGAGATGGAGTTCTTCGTCAAGCCGGGCGAGGACGAGCAGTGGCAGGAATACTGGATGGAGCAGCGCTGGAACTGGTACCGCGACCTTGGTCTCCGTGAGGAGAACATGCGCTGGTACGAGCACCCCAAGGAGAAGCTCTCCCACTACTCCAAGCGCACCGCCGACATCGAGTACCGCTTCCAGTTCGGCGGCAGCGAGTGGGGCGAGCTGGAGGGCGTCGCCAACCGCACCGACTACGACCTGTCGGCCCACGCCAAGGCCTCGGGCCAGGACCTGGCGTACTTCGACCAGGAGGCCGGCGAGCGCTGGACGCCGTACGTCATCGAGCCCGCCGCCGGTGTCGGCCGCGCGATGCTGGCGTTCCTCCTCGACGCGTACAACGAGGACGAGGCGCCGAACGCCAAGGGCGTGATGGAGAAGCGCACCGTGATGCGCCTCGACCCGCGCCTCGCGCCGGTCAAGGTCGCGGTGCTGCCGCTGTCCCGCAACGCGCAGCTGTCGCCGAAGGCCAAGGGCCTCGCCACCGACCTGCGCAAGAACTGGAACATCGAGTTCGACGACGCGGGCGCGATCGGCCGCCGCTACCGCCGCCAGGACGAGATCGGTACGCCGTTCTGCGTCACGGTCGACTTCGACACGCTCGACGACAACGCGGTGACCGTGCGCGAGCGCGACACCATGAAGCAGGAGCGCGTCTCCCTGGACCAGATCCAGGGCTACCTGGGCAGCCGCCTGCTCGGCTGCTGATCCCGGCGCGCTGAAGCCCCCGGTTCGGTACGGACGTACCGAACCGGGGGCTTTGTCGTGTGCTCAGGCGCGCAGGCCGCGCAGCAGCAGGGAGACCACGGCGTCGAAGGCGGCATCGATGCCGGGGTCCGTCCAGTCGGCGGCGTGCACCGGGTCGTGGAAGCGGTCGGTGGCGTCGAAGACCGCGCGGGCCGTGGTGGTGTAGTCGCCTCCGAGGCGCTCCGGGGCGGCGAACTCGCCCTGCCGGTGGCCGTCCTCGACGATCCGGGCGAGCTGCCCGACGAGGTGGTCCACATGCTCGGCCACCACCGCGCTGCTCTCGCCGATCAGCACCTCGTACGTCGCGAACAGCTCCGGATCGCCGCCCGCCTTGCGGCGCTTGGCCGCGAACAGCGCCGACAGCCAGTTCGTGAGCCGCTCGGCCGCCGGGCCCGGTTCGTCGGCGAGCGGGGCCAGCTCGCGCACCGCCTGCTCCAGCCAGCGCTCGGTGACGGCCTCGCGGAGCGCCGCCTTGGTACGGAAGTGGCGGTAGACGCTGCCGTGGCTCACCCCGAGGGCCCGCGCCACATCGACCACCGTCGCCTTGCCGGGGCCGTAGCGGCGCAGCACCTCCTCGGTGGCTTCGAGGATGCGATCCGGGGTCAGGGCTTCGGTGCTCATGCCACTGAAGGTACCGGGCCCGGCGGGCGGGTCAGCGTTCGCTGTCGAGGTGCGCCATCTGGGCCGCCGTGTAGCGCTCGCCGGCCGCCGCACCCGCCGGGACGGCCGTCTCGATGGCGGCCAGGTCGTCGGCGTCGAGCGTGACGTCGAGGGCGCCGAGCGCCTCGGCCAGCCGGTCGCGGCGGCGGGCGCCGATGAGGGGGACGATGTCGTCGCCCTGGGCGAGCACCCAGGCGATGGCGGTCTGGGCGACGGTGACGCCCTTGCCCTCGGCGACCTTGCGCAGCCGGTCCACCAGATCGAGGTTGCGGTGCAGGTTGTCCCCCTGGAAGCGGGGGCTCATGCTCCGGAAGTCGCCGGGCGCGAGGGCGCGGTCGCGGGAGAAGTGGCCGCTGATCAGGCCGCGTGACAGCACCCCGTACGCCGTGATGCCGATGCCGAGTTCACGGGCGGTCGGCAGGATCTCGTCCTCGATCCCGCGCGTGATGAGCGAGTACTCGATCTGGAGGTCGGTGATCGGTGCGACCGCGGCCGCCCGGCGCAGGGTCCCGGCGCCGACCTCGGACAGGCCGATGTGGCGTACGTGGCCGGCCTCCACCAGCTCGGCGATGGCACCGACGGTCTCCTCGATCGGCACCTCCGGGTCGAGGCGGGCGATCCGGTAGATGTCGATGTGATCGGTGCCGAGGCGCTGGAGCGAGTACGCGGCGAAGTTCTTGACCGCGGCCGGGCGGCCGTCGTAGCCGGTGAAGTCGCCCTCGACGGTGCGCAGCGCGCCGAACTTCACGCTGGTCAGGGCCCGTTCGCGGGAGGCGGCGGGCGCGGTGCGCAGGGCCTCGTTGATCAGCAGCTCGTTGTGGCCCATGCCGTAGAAGTCGCCGGTGTCGAGCAGTGTGACGCCCGCGTCGAGGGCGGCGTGGACGGTGGCGACCGACTCGGTGCGGTCGGCCTCGCCGTACAGCGCGGACATGCCCATGCAGCCGAGGCCGAGGGCGGAGACGCGGGGGCCGGTGGCGCCGAGGGGGCGGGTGGGGAGTGGGGTGACGGGGGCCATGGGGTGCTCCTCGGTGGAGGTGTGTGCGGTGGATGCCGTCTCCACGGTGACATGACTGATGACAGATTTCAATATCTGTCATCAGTCATGTGTGCGGGAAAAATGGGTGCCGGGCCCGTCGGCGCGGGGTACCGTCACCGCATGCCATTCCTTCCGATCTACGAGTGAGAGTGCGGCGGGGGTCCGACCTCCCGCCCCCCACCCCCCGAGCCGAACCACTTCTCACCACGATGGAGATCCCGTGGCCAAGAGCCGTAACAACCTTCTCGGCGTAGGCGGACAGCGGAAGAAGCTGTCCCGTGCCGACCAGCAGGGCTCCGCCCCGGCCCGCGCGGCCGACCGCAGGGCCGCCGCCGACCAGAAGCAGGAGCTGCTCCGCAAGATGCGCGAGCGCGCCCTGGGCGGCGGGCAGGCCGCGGACGGCGAGCAGCAGGAGAGCTGACAGAAGGCCGGCAGGCCTTCTCGGACCGCGCACGGCGATATGTCGCACGGCGCACGGGCAGGGCCCGGGTCACCCCTCGACGGGCGGCCCGGGCCCTCGCCGTTTCGGCGCCGGAGGGGTTGCCCCGGTGCCGGTGCCGGTGCCGCTGTTGCCGGTGCTGGTGCCGTTGTCCGCGCGTGCGCCCCGGACGCGGGCTGCGGGCCCGTTGTCCGCGCGTGCGCCCGGACGTGGGCTGCGGGCCGGGGCCGGGCGGGGCCGCGGCACCCGGCGGAAGCGGGCGGTGGTGGGGCGGGGCCCTTCCGGGCTCACCTCCTCGGGGCCGGCGGCCTG